>JAFEGS010000078.1 GCA_018239705.1 Verrucomicrobiota bacterium
ACACAGCCTTGGCGCTCCAGTTTTCCGCTTCGCGCTTTAACCACCCTCCTCGCTCAAGGAGGAGTATTTTTTTGCCTGATGGCGCGAGATGGCGGGCAAGCGTTCCTCCGCCTGCACCACTGCCGATGATGAGTACGTCTACTTCTTCCATATAATGTGGGCATCCTTGATGCGATCGATGGTTTGAAAGTCATTATTTTTGCTAAAATAGCCGCAGCTCCACTGCATAAGGGCCTCTATTCTCTGCCGAAGGGTTGATAGCAGTACGGAGTGGACGCTTAGCCAGGTCAAGAAGGCAAAAAAGCCTGTAAGTTCGCGCCTTTTCTTGCCTACCTCTACAACAGCAGCATTCCTGCCTATCATGGCCATGATGCCCTTGTCTTTATACTGAAAGGCTTTTCGAGGTTTACCCTTTTTTGTTGCAATGATATTGTCTGCTGTCCAGTAGCCGCTTTGCTGAGCTACTGATGCAAGCTGTGGCAGTCGTCCTGGCATATTGGCAAAGTCTCCAAGTGCGTAGATCGATGGAAAGCCCTTTATGGTAAGATCTGGCTGCACCTCTATGCGCCCTCCATGGCCCTGTACAAGCCCACACTCTTGTGCAAGCTGTGCTGCTTGCAGGCCGCCGGCCCAGATAATCGTTTTTGAGGCAATTTTTTCGCCGGAAGAGAGGAGTGCATACCGGTCTGTCACTGATCTCACTAAAAGCCCCAGGCGCAGCTGTACCCCTCGTTTGTGTAGCGTTTCTGCGGCATATTTTTGCGACTCTTCTGAAAAGGCGGAGAGGACAGCGTGGCTGTAGTCGACAAGATATATTTTTGCTTTGGTAAGGGCAAGATCAGCATATTCTTTTGGCAGGGAGATGTTGATCATATCGGCGAGAGCGCCCGCTATTTCAGTGCCTGTAGGGCCGGCTCCCACAACGACAAAATTGAGCACTCCCTCGTCAATGAGCTTTGGATTGCGGTCGGCCTCTTCAAAAGCGAGGATAATGCGCGATCGAAGTCGCTCGGCATCGTTGAGGTTATAGAGAGGAAAGCTATTTTCCATAGCGCCGGTAGTATCAAAGAAGTTCACGACAGAACCGGCGGCGAGGACGAGCACATCGCCTTGGTAGCTCTCTCCCTCTTCCGTATGCACAGTGAGTGTTTTTGGGTCGATGGAGCATACTTTAGCCATCTTTATGTCGATGTTCGATTTGCCCTCAAAGTAGCTACGAAAGGTGGTGGCCACATTGTCGATAGAAATGGCCGACGTTGCCACCTGGTATAAGAGAGGGGTGAATTGATGGTAGTTGTTTTTGTCGATGAGGGTGACATGGATACCCCGCTGCTGCACCAGCTTGTGGGCAGTGCTCATCCCGGCAAAGCCGCCCCCAACAATAACGACGCGTGTTTGATTTGGCATAACATTCTCACGTTTTTTATCCCTATACCGTCCTTAGAGGATTACTGGCAAGTCTTCTTGACGAGAACTATCAATTAGTATATTATTGTTTAATAATTTTAATGGAGGGTAGTTTGAGTTTAGTAGATAACAATAATATATTAGATTCAGTCTTATATGGCATGGCTCCTATATCTGACTGTGGTATTTGTGAAAAGAATAATTATGAAAGAAGATTGATTAACTGGCCTAATCATAAAGGCAGCATTGTGCATTCTACCTGCTTTGATGTGATTAAATTTGCTGTACAGACTCTTCGTAATAAAATTGATGGGCTATTTGCAGTAGATAAGGCTCAATGGAAACTCAACAATCATGTCTGTGAAATAGCTATCGAAGCGAGAAAGGTTGCCCAAGTGAAGGCGATTAGCGCAGTAAGGCGCGCCTGTGGTACCAATCTTCGCGCGTATGTAGCACTGAATGGTATAGAAGCCCTTAGAGAGCACTGCAACACTGTTGGCATTGATGCTGCCATCCAGTATGCCGATCAAAGGAGAGCAGAACTGCTACAAGACATGCAAAAAAGTAAGTTATAGAACTTAAAACATATTCGTGCCCCTGATTTTCCTGGATTTCTCAAAGCCTGATATGCTATCTGAGGCGAAACGAGGAGCATTATATGAAACTGGTTGCACGAATAGTTGGAGGCATCTTCCTAGCGATTATCACGCTGATGCAGATCGCTAGGATCTATACGAATCTACCCGTTGCCTTAGGCGACACTCTCTTGCCCATGTGGGTCACCTGGATTTTCATGATCATCACGCTTTTGCTTACTGTCTGGATGTTTGTCACTGCAGTAAAAAAATAAAGGATCAATCTGTTATACTGTTTTGCCATCTCAATAATCGTACCAATTCGAAATGAGTTAACCCTACTAGCAACATCAGGAAAAGATTCATGAAAAAACTCCTATCGTTACTACTCTTAAGCGTCACCATTCATCCTCTGTATAGCCACTCAGAGCCGTTAGCTGAAGCAATGGAGAAGGCTGCTACCCACATCCGGCAATACACGTCGCTCGAGCCACAGGTCGCCATAGTGCTCGGCACTGGCATGGATAGCTTTATAAAACAAGTTGAGGTCGAAGCGAGCATTCCTTACGACGCTATCCCCGGTTTTCCTACATCGAACTCCCAATTTCCAGTAACTACACCACAAGGATTTGGAAGAGGGAAGTTACACATTGGAAAGTTCAAAGGATGTCCTGTGGTAGTTATGCAAGGAAGGCTTCCTGTCTATGAAGGATATACCTTGCAGCAAGTCACTTTTCCCATTCGGGTGATGAAAGCCCTTGGCGCCAAAAGCTTGGTGCTGACCAATGTTGTAGGAGCCGCCAATCCTACCTACCGAGTCGGTGATATCATGATTATCAAAGACCATATCAATCTCATGTGGGATAACCCACTCGTAGGCCCCAATGACCCCAAGATTGGTCCTCGCTGGCCCGATATGAGCGAAGCGTACGACCGTCAATATGTCTCCTTACTCGAAGCGATCGCTAAAGAGAAAGGAGTCGAAGTAAAAAAGGGTGTGTATGCAGCTTTACGCGGCCCCTGTTTTGAGACCAAGGCTGAGTATCGGATGTTGATGATATTAGGAGCCGATGTTGTCGGGATGTCGACAGTACCGGAGACAATTGTCGCCAAGCACATGGGAATGCGGGTTGCAGGGATCTCAATCATTTCTGACGTAGGTAATACTGATGATCTTGAACCAATTACTGCTGAAAAAAATTATCAGGTGACCGTTGAAGTAGAACCCAAGGTACATGCCCTCTTATCGGATTTCGTACCGCTTATAGGAAAATAACACTGTATGAACATCGTCTTTAATACACTAGCCACACTTCTTGTCATCACTCAAGCTCTAGGAGCATCTCCATTGCCGGTTAGCTTGAATATCGACTCTATCAGCCTCAACACCCCAACAAACCGCAGTTTCAAACTACACGTAGGAGGCACTCCCGTCTTCTTCCGCATTGGCAGAAGTGATGCAGACCAAATTGGCATTGACCGCAAACGCGAAATAGAAAATTTACGGATAGGAGTCCAGCTCGGAATCACTCCTCAGCTACTTGGCTACGAGCTTAGCAATGGGCTGCTGATGCTAGAATATATCCCGGGAACTACTCCCACAATCGAAGAACTTCCTCCTCTTATTGACGATGTCGTCCACAACTTCCGCGCTCTGCACAGCTGCAAGCAAAATCGAGCTGTAGAATACACTATGTTTGACAAGTGCTATCGATGGAGAGAAACGTATAACGCCTTGGACATCAATAAAAATGACCAAGAGCTCGTTGACTATTGGTTCTCAGCTGTACGATCCTTTGAAAAGGGCTATTATGATGGCGAAGAGACCGGCGTCTGCCATGGCGATATATACTTCGGCAACATCTTGGTTGCTGAAACAGGAAAAGTCTATTTTATCGACTGGGAATACTCTCTCTATGGCTATATCGTCGACGATCTCGGCAAATTCTGCTCGGTCCTTCCTCATGAACAAGATCTCCACAAAGTCGTTAAAGCCTATTGGGGCTCAGAAGACCCTCAAAAGCTCCTCAAGCTGCAGCAAAACGTATTTTTGCATGAACTGGCCCACTATTTTTGGTGCTATATCCAGATCCACAACAACCCAAACCTAGCCTCTGCCTACGAGCAAAATATCCAACGGGTGAGCAGCTGCCTCAATAAAATGGCAGCTAATTTCTTAAGGCAGTGAGCATGTTGAGCGCTGTGATGAGGGCTAGTCAGGGTTTTTTCAAATTATTTCTAAGAATTTAGATGCATCGATAATGGCCGCAAAATAATCATTTTCAACTAATAAGACACCTGACCATCAATTATGTCGTCCTTTCAGGACTAAGGTATTGTTGATCGATGTTTCCCAGGCCTCCGCTGCGCTCCGACCTGGGCTATGATATTGCGGCCCTTCGTGCCTTCTACAGGCCCGAAGGGCCGTAATCTTATAGCCAAGGCCCTAGCGAAGCGAGGCCTGGGTATTATGCGAAATAACTTCAAAGTCCTGAAAGGACGGCATAAAATCCTAAAGTCGAGTCAGTGGCTCAGTGGTTAATGCAACAAAGTCGAATTTTGACATAGACCTGGATCCTTAAATCACTATTTTTGATGTTTGCGGATCCATTATGCAGATTCAAACGAGGGAGTCGCGTAGCCCTTACGCTATAGCTATCCCAAAAGATTGTGAATGATCTTTATTCTGCAAAGCTGACATACTGCTTTTTGAGTGCTCGTCTGTATGAGTTTTTCTACGAAAACTCAGATGGAGGGTGCGCTCTTTTTTTAAATACAATGTTCGATCATATCTCACTAAGGAGCTTTCATGTCTTATTCATCACCTACTGCCCCATTGGGTTCACCCTCTTTTGATCATCCTGTTTATACTCATAATGTTCATGATCTACACAAAGAGAAGGTTGAGAGGCTCATAAATTATGTAAATCGCAACGTTGACCGGTATGTAGAGCTTGAAGAGAATTTAAATAAGAAGATGGGCACAAAGATGACCTTTCTTAGCGATTTTGTTGCCGATGTAAAGCGTATGCATGCAGAAGGGAGACTCTCTTCATATATTATGGAGCAAGAAAGCAAGAAACTACTCTCCCACCGTGATGAATATAGTAATATTTTTAATGGAGCGTGGAATGATGAGCTTAACACGTATAGTCCTAAGGTACGAGCTACTCTTCAGGGAGGAGATCCCTTTCGTGGAGGCCCATTGAAAGATCTTACCTTCGCTGATTGGAATAAATGCTTCGATGAGGTAACTCATTTAACTAAAATAATGGATGGGCATAGTATAGTGTAATGTGCATCTTTACTGTTGACGATTAATGACAAGGGAGAGGCTTCCCAGAAGAAGCGCAAGTCCTGCCCCTATCAGATAGACCTCTTGGAGTGTGAGACCGGATACCTGCACAAGAGGTCCTACGCCAAATGCGGCTATTCCATAGCCCAGTAAATAGGTAGAGATAACCATTCCGGGAACTGTGTCTGCTATGGGCTTGAGCTGCTTGTCTGCAAAGCTAATGGTCAGTGGGAGCAGTGCAGAGCAGCCAAAGCCTGCCAGCCCAAATGCAAAAATAGCCACATATTGGTTTGCCTCGCCTACACAGGCAATGAGGAAAAAAGCAATCATAGAAATTATAGGACAAACTTGATAGGTGAGCTGCACCCGAAACAGCTTTTCAATGGCTGCAAAAAAGAGCCGTCCAAGCGTTACCATGGTCCAAAAGGCAGTAAGGGCAAGAGACTGCAGGGCAA
>JAFEGS010000079.1 GCA_018239705.1 Verrucomicrobiota bacterium
AGCGCTGCATGATGCGATTGGCTGCTATTGACCTGAGCCAATGTATTAGGAATCTGAGTAAATGCAGCGTTTGCAAAAGACAACGTAATTGCGCAGGCGCTTGAGTAGTCTTTGAGTGCAAGGCATTCTGTTGCTACGTCAATAAAAAATTTTGTTAGCTCTATTCTTTGTTCAAATTCTTTCTGCATAAGGAGCGAATCAATCACGTAGTTTGAGAGGAGGTTAAGCCGGGTGTTATAGGCGTCGATTGCAGGAGAGCCAAGGTGATAGTATTCCGGGAGAAACTCGTGAGGGCTAATAGCGCTGTACAGCATTCTTTGCTCTATTCGAAGATCCTTTGCAACTATCTTTACAGCCTTCTTGTACGATTCGCTGTTTTTTGTAAGGGCAGAACTAAGAAGTTGATCAAATCTTTTTATCTTTGTATTTGCAGCTTCAATTGGCGTACAGACCATGTCCGATCTAGAAGAAAGGGAGAGAAGGTATTCATACAGCTTTAAGCTCTGTTTTTTGACAGATCTTTCGCTACTCTCCTTCGTATGAGCAATAATTTTTTCTATTTCCTGCTGAGCCTCGCTAATCAGAGGGCTGTTTTTATTCTGCTTCAGCCAATAGAGGCAGAACTGCTGTAAAGTCAGTACTGTTTTGCTGGGAGGAGCTGTCTCTATTTTTGAAGAAATCAGAGAGAAGAGCTCACTGCACGGGATGACTGCTTCACCTGCTACGCAAAGAGCATACCATAGCCCATCTGCATTCATTTCTATCTCTTCGATCAAGCTGTTACTTCGATTATTTAGTATTGTTGTTTTTACACTTTCTATTGATAGATTAGACATGTTTTCAGTAATAGTATTAATCGAAGAGTCTATGGTTGGTAGGTTTGTGACGGGCGTATGGATTTTCGGCTCTCGCAGCACAATTGACTTTCGTCTGAAGAGAGTTGCAGCCTTTTTATCTAAATGGGTGGAGGATTTCGTTTTTTCCTGAAGGGTATCGGTAGAAGAGCTAGAGCGATGGCCTTGATCGTGGACATTTGTTTCTGTAAGTTGCATTTGTACACTCCATGTATAATCATTTTTATCATAAAAATGATTATACATGATGCTTATAATTTGAATCAAATATTTTTTAAAATGGCTATTTTGACAATGCCACGGTACAATTACTATGGGGAAGGAAATCGTCCATAAACTCTCTTGGGAGCCAAGCAGCGATCCTAAAGTGGAAGGATATCGGCTCTATCAAAATGGCGAGCTCATAGATGTATTACCTGTAGGAAGCTGCGGTGTCCGTCTCTACTGCCGCTGCCCTCATGAGCGCTATGTCTATTCGATAGTGAGCTTTTATGCAAACCGCGTTGAGAGCGAGCTCGTACTAGTTATTTTGCCAAAATAAAAGGTAGAGAAGAGGCTTTTCGTTGCTTACAAGTGTAAAATCAAACTTTTATCATTATATGTAGTTTGTGAAGAAAAAAATAAATATATGGTACAATAAAGCTGTGTGCTGTTATTAATCATATTAATATCGAATTTAAACTAGGTATTAACTATGGGCGCTGGAGAAACAATCCGAGCTGCTGGTCAATCAATCTGGACACAAAGTGGTGAGTTAAAAAAGTCGCGTTCAGATACAGCAAAGACTCGAATTTTATTAGGCAGTGGTAAAGATACTAGGCTAGCAATAGTAATTGCTAAATCGGATCACTCTTCCGTAGTGCAAGCCATTAAATCTAAGTTAACGAGAGTTTCTTTAGAGGTGGAAGCCGCAGCTGGGCCTACTACTGTAGAAGTTAATATTGGAAGTTTGGCAAAACGTATAAATATTAGTTTCAGAAAAATAATTATATCGTCAATTAAAGGAAATTTAAGCGAAGTAGTAAAAAATAGAGCGAGAGAGATTGAAGAAGAATTCTCAGTAAATGATCAAATTTATGATTCAGCACAGACAGTCGCCAAGGAATCTAATTTGTCCGAAACCGAATCAGAGCACCTTGCAAGCCAAGCAGTCAAGACAGCAAGGAAAGGAGATAAACTAGCAAAAGGATTTCTTTTAGATGTTGGAAATAAACAATTTTTTGCGCAACTGAATTCGGCGCATCCCTTAGTCATAATGAGCTGTGATTTTAAAGCGAAACCCTTAGGCGAAGGATCTTTTGGGGAGGTCTTTGCTGCAACTTTGTTAAGCCAGAATAATGCCAACATCGTTGTGAAGTTTGCGAAGGCGGAAGGAGGGTTAGGGGCTGAGAGAGATGTTATGAACGAATATAACACGTTACGTGAAATTCATGCTAATGGACATATTAGAGGAATTCAAAGACCCCCACTTCTTTTTGTGGATTTACGAACGCGAGGGCTTGGGATTGGCTATATTATATCTGCGTATGATTTTGATCTCCGAAAGGTTTCGAGTGGCGAAAAGCCATTATCAGAGGAACATGGTCTTCAGTGCTGTCAGGATTTAGTATCAGGACTCCTCCACCTTCATACTCAAAAGAGAGTACATGGTGATATAAAACCAGCCAATGCTTGTCTAGAGAATGGAGAGTTTGCTCTTGCCGATTTTGGAGGAGCTCGCACCCATGACAAGATTGATCTCCAGCATCCTCTTGGAGTCATTACAAAAGAATATACCTCTGATGAGGACATAGAGAGAGATCGCGCTATATCACAACAATATCGACTTCACCTTGTAGCTAGCAAGCAGATCACTGATCCTATCAAAATAATCGATGTTCTGGGTGATGCTTACCTAAACCCTAATACCCCACAAGATGTGAAAGATGAAATCAAACCACTTTTAGAGTATTTATTTAGCCAGCAAATGGACAAGGTGGATTTTGAATTCTGGCTTAAAGATGAAAATCAGAAATCAGCCGATGAAAAAATATTAGCTAAGTTGGTTTATCCGCTTGGTTTTGATCAACCACAAGAAAAAATACCAAATAAACCAGATGTAGATCTTTCCAGACACCTTCTTTCTGAAATGGATCTTGCAAGTTTAAAAAAAGAGGCTATTTTGCTCAATGAACAGCATGACGTGTACTCTTTAGGGATAACTCTTACTCAAGTTCTGGCACCAAATGCAGAATTTAGCGATAAAATTCAAATAATTTCGCAGAAATATGGTGATGACGTAGCAAAAACATTAAGTCAAATGTGTTCTCAGAAGGCTGAGGAACGACCACCTATAACTGAGGTCCCTTTAAACGTTTTCGAAAATAAAAGTAAATATTCACCCCCTGACGAGGTATAATTTTTCCCTCTCGCAAACGACAGTGGACTAGCCACAGGCTGCCTCAAGAGCCAGGTCGTACTCCTTCTTGACTCGTTCTATAGTGTCGTGAAGTTCTTCGAGTTCGGTAAAGAGGGTTTCAACGAGGTTTTGTTTTTCTTTAGCCGACTTCGATAGCTCGCCAATCTGCCTGCCGCTTGCATCTTCAATCATTTTGTTATTGAGGCTTGTGACCTCTGCCTCGAGCTGGATGATCTGGTTTTCGATCAGGGTCTGCCGTGTAAGGAGCGGCTTTAGTGCGCGAGAGCGCTCTGTAGTAAGATCTGCGCGCCTCTTCTTGGCGTCCTTATAGGTCATCTCCTTTTTTGCCGGCTGCCTTTGGAGCTCGCCATCTTCTTCGCTCCATCCTCCCTTTTCCAAAAATTCGCTGTAGCTGCCTCTAAACAGCTCCTGCCTATGTTCTCGGAAGACGAAGAGTTCAGTTGCCAAGCGATCAAGCACAAGCTCACTATGGGTCACGATGACGACGGCCCCGTCAAACTGCTCGAGAGCATCCATAAAGGCCTCTAGGGATTCCACGTCGAGGTGGTTTGTAGGCTCATCGAGGAGGAGGAGATTGCAGGGGCGGGCCAGGAGCTTTCCAAGGACCACTCTGCTTCGTTCACCACCTGAGAGCACGCCGATTTTTTTCTCCGCTCTGCTTTGTGTGAACATCATCTTGCCCGCAATTGAGCGCGCCTCCTGGATGGTCAGTTTGGGATTGGCCTGCTGGATCTCTTCCTCTACTGTCGCATCGAGGTTCAGGCGGTTGATGTGGCTCTGTCCAAAGTAGCCAATCTGCAGGTTGGAGCTCTCTGTCAGCAGGCCGGTGCTAGCCTCAAGCTCTTTGATGAGGAGCCTGAGAAAGGTCGATTTGCCCTTGCCATTTTTGCCAATCACACCTATGCGCGCGCCATTCTCAATTTCAAAGGAGAGGCCCGAGATAAGAGGGGAGTCGGTATAGGAAAAGGAGAGACCGCTTCCTTTTAAAATAATTTTTGACGCTATGGGTGCAGCAGGGAAGGTAAAGCTGAGGTTGGCAATTTCGCAGAGCGCCTCGAGTGCTGGAAGCTTGGCGAGGGCCTTTACCCGGCTCTGGGCCTGGCCTGCTTTACTGGCCTTTGCGCCAAATCGTGTGATGAAGCTTTCCATCGCTTTACGCTTCTTGTCGAGTGTGGTACGAGTCTTCTCATACACCTCTTCTTCCTGGGCGATCTTATGGTAGAACTTTTCGCTCGGGCCTTCAACTTTTTTGGCTGTTTTCCTGTGTATGCCAATGGTGTGGGTGACGATGGAATCGAGAAACTCGCGATCGTGCGAGATGATGAGGAGCTCCCTATCCCAGTTTTGCAGGAACTGCCTGAGCCAGCGGATGGAGAGGATGTCGAGGTAGTTTGTCGGCTCATCCAAAAGCAGGCAGTCGGGCTCTGAGAGAAGCAGTTTGGTGAGGTGTATGCGCAGCTGATAGCCCCCGGAGAAGTCTTTCGGGGCTTTTTCGAGGTCTGCTTTTTGAAAGCCTAAGCCAAAGAGAATAGCCTCTGCCTTGTAGGTCATCTCCTTTTGCTCGGCAGGCAAGCCTAAGCAGGCCTCTTCAAGGACCGTTTTCTCTTTAAAATCGATGTGCTGGCTTAAATAGCCGAGGCGATACTGCTTTGGAATGGTGATGGTGCCGCTGTCGGGTTCTTCGAGGCCGCAGATAAGGCGAAAGAGCGTTGTCTTGCCGGCGCCGTTACGCCCCACAAGGCCGCATTTCTCATGTTTGCCTATGAATGTGTCGATGCCGTCCAGGATCTGGTCAGCGCCGTAGGCCTTAACTATCTTTTCGAGTTTAATCATAAGCTAAAAAATTATAGAAAAAATCATCTTTTTATGGTATCCTTTTGCCTCAATTTAAATTTAGGGAGCCGCATGGAAGTAGAATGTACCTCTTCCTATCCATATGAAAATGAAATTTTTATGTGGCATGATCATAGTCCTGAAAAACAGAAAATAAGGTCATTTGACGATGAGAACTCCGGCGGATCTCCCATAAAAATAAGGAAAATCGAAGCAAAAACTGGCCTTTCTCCTGAGTTTAAAGGCCTCTCGGTCGCAAATGGCAGCCGCTCCCGCCCCTCAAGTGCAAAAAGATCACTCTTGACCGACCTTGATGCTGTTACACATAGCCTGCCCGATCCATTTTGTTCCCTTATTGAAGATTGCAAAAAGGCGCTCTCTCGCTCTCTCGATGGTTCGCGCGCCTTAGAGGAGAGAATGCAGTTTCTCCCCAAACTGGCAAGCCCCGGTACGGCATCCGGGAGCTATATTACCTATTCTACCGATAAAGTACCTGCTCTGGTTGTAAAGCCTACAAATCAAGAGGCGGGAGCTGTCGACTGTCCAGGAGGAAAAGGCGGGGTAAAACCGGGCATTGAGCCGGGCGAATCGGCCATTAGAGAGCTGCTTGCAAGAAAGGTGC
>JAFEGS010000007.1 GCA_018239705.1 Verrucomicrobiota bacterium
ATGATGCTGCAGATCGCCCTGGCTTCGAGGTACACCAAACTGCTTGAGGTAGTCAGGAGAGGCGCACAGCGTATAGCTGGTAGTGGCAATGCGCTTCTGGACAGCATCGCCTTCCGCCGTCACGCTCATCCCAATCACCACATCTACTGCCTCTCTGTTCACATCAGGTGTGCGCTCGGCAAGCTCGAGGTTGAGCTCAATGCTTGGGTATTTTTCGAGAAATTCTCTCACGTGCGGGACGATGTAGGAGCGTGCAAAATGCCTGCCACTTATCACCTTTAAGGTGCCGTGAGGGGCTGCTTTGACCTGTGACACGAGGGCTTGAGCCTCTTCCACCTCCTCGAGGATGCGCCTGCATTGCTGGCAGTAGCTTCTCCCTATGTCGGTAAGCTCAATGCGTCGCGTCGTGCGCACCAAAAGCTGCACGCCCAGCTCCTCTTCAAGCCTTGTCAGCTGTTTGCTGATGGCGGCGGCTGAAATACCCTGCTTTTTTGCGACTGCAGCAAGGCTTCCCAGCTCTACTGTCAGCACGAAGGTTTCCATGTGCACGATATCTGGCATTATTAACCTAAACTTAAGAATTCATGACATATAAGCCCATTATAAAAAACATGGAAATTATGTACAATAGAGGTTTAAACGGAGAAGAAGAGTATGAAGGGACTTTCAATAGCGCTGCTGATTGCGCTCGTAGGTTTTCCACAGATCAGCGAAACGATATACACACCGGCGCTACCCAGCGTAGCGACTGGGCTATCCACGAGTGCCTATATGGTCGAAGCCACGCTTTCGATCTATTTTTTGGGGTTTGCAATTGGGGTCGCTTTGTGGGGTTCTATTTCTGACTGTTGCGGGAGGCGCCCTGCCATGCTCATGGGGCTTCTTACCTATGGGGTGGCGACGTGGGGCTGTGCAGGTTCGGCCGACATAGAGGCGCTCCTGGCATGGCGCTTTGTGCAGGCTTTTGGGGCAAGCGTTGGGTCGGTACTCACGCAGACCATACTGCGCGATGCCTACAGTGGAGCTGAGCGTGCAAAACTCTTTTCTGTGATGTCTGCTGCTTTGGCCTTTTCGCCCGCCATTGGCCCCTTGTTAGGGGGAGCGGTCAGCGAGCTTTTTGGCTGGAGGGCCAACTTTTTGCTGCTCTGCCTCTTTGCGGTCGTGCTGAGTATCTGGACCTTTTTGGCTCTCGTGGAAACGAGGCCTCACACTATCCAACGTGCGAAAACAGGCCCTCTCTTTATGTGCATGGTACAATCCAGAGCGCTGTGGGGCCATATTCTGTTGATCGGCTGCACCAATGGCATTATATTCAGCTTCTACCAAGAGGCTCCCTTTATATTCATCGATCATCTTGGCCTGCTGCCTAGCCATTATGGGCTCTTTGGGCTCTTGATTGCAGCTGCTACTATTATTGCAGCTCGCGTATCGTATCGTCAAAGCGGCATCTTGTCTGCCCAGAAGATCATCCAGTGCGGCATATGCGCTGTATTGGCAGGAAGTCTCTTCTTCACGCTGACAGTTCTGTCTGGAATGCTTGAAGTGGCACTCATGGGCATCTTTTTGGCCGCACTTTCGCTCTTGTTGGTCTTTTTCGGCATTGGGCTCATCATCCCAAATAGCTTGAGCCAGGCCTTAAAGCCTTATCAAGCGACTGCCGGGACGGCAGGATCCATTTTTGGAGGCTGTTACTACTGTTTGATAGCGGGCTTCACCTGGACTATGGGTGCATTGCACGATGGAACGGCGCTGCCACTACCGCTCTATATGGCGCTCTTGGGTGTGTTGCTGCTGTTGGGAGGCAGACTCGCGTTTCAGGCTCGATCTCTTGCATAATCACCCTTTCGTGCGCGTGCCCGTGCCCGGGAGGTCGATAAAATAGGTCAACTCCCATTACCTTTACCCGCGCCGCTCCCACGATTGAGAAAGAAGTCCTTCGTTGTTGGAGAGGACAGGCTTCTTTTAGGTGAGACAAGGCTGCTATTCGTACGAGGAAGAGGTAGAGAGATCTTACTCCCTCCTGTGTTCATTTTCGGCTCGATGCTTTCCAAGAACTCTTTTCCACTCTTCGAGCGAAAGTACTCGCATGCTACTACCTTCTGCCAAAGCTGTGCTTCATTCTCTTGCAGCTTTTTCTCAACAAGTTTCTTCGCTGCGTTCTGTAGTTCATTGGTAGATATTTTTTTATTTAATAGGAAGATGTCGACGAGGGCCAGCAGTGTATCAAACGACGCTTTACTACTCGGTGATATCCATATATCTCGTCTTCTGAGCATGTGGCAAAGAGAGATGCACTCATCCAGAGCAAAAAGAAGGGCAGACTGGCAATTGGGAGCATGAATGCTCGCACCCTTGTCCAAAAGCAGCTTGACCAGGGCAGGGCTACTCAGGCGCCAATTTTCCAGATCGGTCTCTGTAAGGTCAGGAATGAGCAATCTGGGGTTAATCAGGAAATGAAGGGCGGTATATTTCACAAGACCCAAGTTTGTTGCTGTATCAAGACTTTCAGGTTTAAGAAATTGGGTATAAAAGCAGGAATAATGTTTAAAATCTTCCAGGCACAGCATAAGCTTTTCGTGGGAGCAGAGAGCTGCTGCCAAATGCAGGGGCGTATAGCTGAAAGGGACATTTTTCAGGGTAAAGGTGGAATAGGCTAACTGGCTTGCATTGCACTTAAGAAGGTATTTTACAACGTCGGCTCCTTGCGATCGCATTGCTATATGCAAGAGCGTGAGACCGAGCACCTTATGGGGCACATTAATGTCAAATGTTGAGCCTTTCAGTTTTTCATACTCTGTTTTTATAGAAGGGAGCCCGCCCTTCTCAACGGCATGCCAGATATCGGCAAAAGTATCTGTTGCTTTTTTCTTCTCTTGCCGCACCTCAGTATAGCTGTCAAGGCTCTCAAGGTCCTTCTCATAGCTTTCTGACTGGAGGACAAGTTGACAATAGCGACTTTCATACTCTTGTATGTACCCATCCCAAACTTTTTGCTGGCTTCTCAAATTTTTTATAGCTTCTTCTAGCTCTTCTCGATTATACTTGAGCTTTGTAGTACAGGGTGCAATGCTCAGACACCTCTCTAAAAAGCTAAGTTCCATCTTATTAGAAAAATCTTTACTTGAGCAAATAAAGTCCGGCTCAAATTGAAAGAAGAGGCTGCAGATTTTTTTTGCATTTTCAACGACGTTAAGCGGCACTTTTGAGATACTGAGCGCAGCTCCTCCTTGGGACCTATTAAAATGGCTCTGATATCCGCTAAAGAGGGGATTGCTTTGCTCCATGAGCCCCATTTCATTGTTGCACTCGACTTGCATCTCTTTAATTTTTTCTACAAACTCTAATTGCTTGCTAAAGCATGAAAACTTCAGCTCATTCATCGGCAGCAGGTTTGCAGTAACAGTTTGGCGATTGAGCGCTTTCATTTTAGCTTTAAGTTCGCTGATACTGGCACTGACGACCTCTTCTCCTATATCCCTTTTTGTCGTATTGGTAAAATTTTTATAATGTCTCTGGCATTGCACCGTACACTCTTCTTCCCGAGTAGCAATAGCATTATTTTGACAGACTTCAAAGTGTGTAAATACGTCAGTGCACATAATCTCATAGTCAGCTTGGCTCCTGCGCAAATTGGAGGCTTTGGTCTTCTCGTCCTGGTCAACGCCCTCTAATAGCTTGTTATAAATTTTTATAACGGCTGTTAAAACCCGTATTGGAATTAAGCTCCCCCACATAATCATTTTCTTTGCATTCTGAATGCCTTCTTGGGTAGCCACTTTATCCTGCTGCGTCTGGATAAACCGTTCATTAATGACCTGCGTAGAGACAGTCCTGGCTCCAAACTGCAGCCTCGGGGAGCTATTTGGAGATCCATTTGGTGTCTGTAGTGGTGAATATGCTGTTGGTGTAACTGCTCCTGTATACATAGAAGACCTTATTTGGATGTAGTTATGCTGTGTAGGTTCAGGTTGAATGTACGCTGGGTTCTCGATAGAGGAATCGCGTTGGATAGGCTCGCGGGCCTATTGTGATTGGAAGGCAGTCTGGGAAGAGCTGTATGTCCATTGGGAGAGACAGCAGTTTTCGTTTCCGGACCGACAAGAATCTGCCTCATGCAGTTTTGATAAAAGGCATTCTCTGTGCTCCTATACAGCTCTGTTATGAACTCTTTTCCGCTGCTTGTACGAAAATAGGAACATTTGAGGATCTTTTCGAGAAGATGCACCTCTCTACTATCTACGTGCTCCGGAGCACACTTTTGAACCACGTTTGTAGTAGCTTGTTGCAGCTCTTCGCTTGACAGGTCGCCATCTAAAAAAATCTCTACTATTGATGCGCGCGTAGCAAGCTCTTCTTTTACTTTAGAAATGATGGCCAAATTTTTCGTTTTTATCTCGACGAGGCGAGAGAGTAGCGTCTCAACAGCAAAGAGAAAAGCAGACTGGCAGCCTTCCACACAGATAGAGGCCCCTTTTTTTAGAAGCTTGTGTATCATCGTAGGCGCATGCTTCATCCAGTCTTCTCGATGCTTTTTTGATAGCTTGGGAATAAGCAGTTTTGGCTCGATGATCAAATGGAGTAAAACATAGCGCTTTGAAATACCACTCGAGCGGGTGGGTCTATCTATATCTTCTTTTTTAATAAAGGATGAAACAATAAAAAACCGGCTCAGCGGAAGCTGATGATCTTGCATGCACAGCGTAAATACCTCTTCATTACAGAGCGCCGCAGCAAGGTGTAATGGGGTGTATGATATATCCCCCTGCTGCATCTCTGAATAGATACATTGATTTGCCTTTTGCTCAAAAAGATAGGAGACTAGGCTCGGGTCGCCGCGCTCAACAGCAAAATGGAGCAGTGTCCAGCCTATGAGTTCTTGCTTTGAAGAGATGGTAAATTTTGAATCCTTTTTTGCCAGCTCCATATGCATTTTTATATCAGCTAGAGAGCCCCTTCTGCATGCATCCCAGATATCCTGGTAGCTGTTTTCTTCAAGGCTGCTTCGCTCTTCCATAGATTCGCTATAGCGATCGATACTCTTGAGTGTTCTCAGATGGCCTTCTGAAATATCAACAAATTTCTGAGCAAGATCGGTGAGGCTATTTGACTGGTTGTCCCACACTGCTAGCTCGCGCTTAAGCTCAGCTATAATGCCTGTAAAGCTGGTCGAGCTACACTCTCTTTCAGACTTGCCGTTTGGAATAGAAATAGCACTCCCGTTGCTGCCCTCCAAAAAGCCCAGCTCAATCTTGTTGGTAAATTCATTGCTCTCGCAAATAATTTTCGGATGAAACTGGAAGTAGGACTTGGCTACACTCAGTGCCTGTTCAATCACTGCATCGGGAATTTCATTTTCCGCCTGCAACGCCCCTTTATACCGGACGTTATTAAAATATTCTTTAAATTCGACAAATAGGGGGTTTTCATCGGTGGCTGCGTGCATTGCTTTTGAAAATTCGACGTAAAGATTTTTTGTCTTTTGCAGTATGCGTATCTGGTTTTCTATTGCTTGGTGTCTTAATTCAATGATGTCGAGGATATTTTCAGTAATCGTTTGTCGACCAAGTTTTTTCTGTTCATTTCGAAGAGATTTAATTTTTTTTTCAAATTTCGGTATACTCTGGTCTATCGTCATCATTTTATTGTCAATAAACGTTTTAAATTGACGCTTACATTCAGCATCGAATTCATCTCCACGAACTGCCAATACATCTTCTTGATACCCTTTAAACTCTTTAAATATATTTGAGAGCATTTCGTCATAATCAGATTGCGCCTGCTTCAGCATTTTTTCTACATTTTTTTTGTCTAATGCCTTTGCCAGTCCGCGAAAAATATCGATGAGCTTTGGTAGTATTATGAGGGGAACAGAGCAGATCCATCTACTTTTTTTCATTATGAGCTGGAGCTGTTCTTGCGTTTGATTGTTATGATTTACGGTCTGTGTAAATGTTCTATCGATGAGAGTAGAGATCGATAGCACTGCCATGCCGGTTGTCATTTGCTGGTCGTCGTGCGATTCTTCGCATTGGCTTGTCTGTTCTGAGTTAGAGGGAGAGCTGCGTTCAATAGTATACATAAATCCTCGCGCTGTGTAGCGGTAGGTTGGTAGAAAAGAGCGAAATAGCCTATTTTGGAGTGCGGTGGCTTGCCACCGCTTTCTTAAGCGCCGGCTTGCCGACGCTCACGTTTGGCCTCGGCAAGCCGAGGCCTGTGAAAGCGGTGGCAAGCCACCGCACTCCAAAAAAAAGTCTGTACGGGTTTCTCTCTGTTCTACCAGCCTACCGGTGTAGCTCGAGGATTTTGCATATGAGGCCTGTTTATGTCTATGAACTACCGAATATTTGTATGGTACTTTTGCCAAGGAGTGTTTTGGCGTACCTCTTCGACCTTTTCTGGCTGCTTTACAAGCGACCAGAACTTCACCGTCTGGTCTTCGCTTCCTGTGATCAGCTCAGTTCTATCTGCATTTAATGAAGAATGAAGCACGCGGCCTTTATGGCTATCCGGAAGAGGAGAGAGATAGCAAAACTTGCCATTCCTATAGTTCCACAGCGCTGAGCTGTTACCCTGATATCCATGACATGATATGAGCTTATTGTTTTCTGCAATTGGATGGATAGCGGTGAATTGGCTGGACACCTTGTCACTTGATGCCAGTACCTTGCCGAGAGGGACTGATAGAGCTCTGATCGTAGGATCAGCCGATCCTCCGCCGGCAAAAAGCACTCCTCTCTCCCACGGTGACCAGGCAAGAGCTTTTACAGCAGCTTTAAAACAGGAAAATGTAGCGTAGGGCTTGGAGCCATTCGCAAGGTCATAGATCATCACCTTGTCGTTGTTCGTCCCCACTGCCAATTTTCTCTCATCTGGTGAAAGAGCCATGCTGCAGATTGCCCCTTTTTTTGATCCAACGGCCATCTCCTGGTCTGTTCGTAGATCCATTTTTACAATGTTGTACGACCTATCACCATAATAGACAAGGTTAGGATCTAATCCGCTTGACGCGCTCGAAATCCATCCTTTGGTAAAGCCTTCCTTTTTCATGATTTGCTGGGCCGTGGTATGGATGATCCCGTACGATCCATCTGTAAGCCCTGTAAAGATCTGATCAGTCTGAGCTATCCAATGGACACAAGAGACTTCATCGTTAAATGGGAGGAACGTTGTTATCGGCATGTTGCTCTTCTCGACAGAGGTAGCGTATACTATTTTTCCAAGTGCAAGTGCTAACGTATTCTTAGATGAAACGTCGAGTACATTGGTATAAAAGTCGGTAGAGATGCCGGGGGCGCCGAGTGTTCGGTTGCAGGTAAGGCTCACACGGCACTGTTGTAAGTTGTTCTCTATATTTTGAGCCTGCTGCAGTTGATAGGTACGGTCTTGGAGTATATTCTTGACAGGATGATTCACGCTGCGGTACTGCAGTATATTCTGACTTTGCTCTCTGCGGGGTTCATTGAAGAAGCCTTCATGGAGTATGTCCAGATGGGACTCTTTCTGCACTATTGGCTTCCAGTATCCATGGTCAGCTAAATCGAGCCTTTCTATGTTCTCGATCATATTTAGTTGGATGTTTTCTATATTATGTTCGGGAATACATCGATCGTTTTTACGGTGTACTATTGAAGTTTGTTGCGGTAATGGATTATTATTAAACAATCTTGCGCGATATGTTGGGTCCATATAGGTATTACTCCTTAAAAATAATATTATAATTATATCAGAAAAGGGGATTAACGACAATAACGACAAACGACCTTAACGACACCAACGACCATAACGACTTAAACGACCACAACGACAGACTGCTACCCAACGACAAATAACACTTGCATTTGTCGTTTTGGTCGTTTTATTTATTGCCCAGAAAATCGATGAAAGTTGCGGCGGCTCGAGAGAGATGGCCTCCCCGCGGATGGATCGCCACAATTCGATAGGGAATAGACAGTAGCTCAGTGTGCTGCTTCATGGTGTGATTTTCAGCCAAGAGGAAATCGGGGAGAAAGCAGCATCCAATCCCATTTTCGGCACACTTTGCAAGCACCTGCCACGAATCCAGCTCCTGTAGTATGTGAAGCTCTTTTTGGAACTGTTTTCGGTAGCTATCGAGTAGCCTCTCTACATAGAGCCCGCTGCAGTGATCGACGTAGATGCCGTCATGCAGGCTATAGTGCATCCCTTGGGCTGAATAGACATTGAAAAAGCCGCGTCTAATAAGGCTTCGTTCAAACTGATCGCATATTTCGCTCTCCACAACCACGCCAAAGTCCATCACCCCTCTTTTAAGCATGGTGCTTATACTCTCCATCTTCCCAATTTTCATTTTTACAGTAACTTGCGGGTATTCCTGCTTGAATTTCTGCAGAACAGGGCAGAAGAGGTTCATCGCCACACTCTGTGTGCAGACAACGTTGATCTGTCCAGAAACTACATCTTTGGCCTCTTTTGTGACAGTTTCGATCTCTTTGAGGATTTTTAGTAGCTGCAGGGTAAGTGCAAAGACGGCCTCGCCTTCAGGCGTTACCTTAAAGCAGTTTCTCTGGTGGCTGATGAGGGGAGTAGAAAGAGCTCGTTCTAGCTTTTGGATGCCTTGGCTGACGGCCGATTGTGTGACAAAGTTTCGTCTGGCAGATTCCGAGATGCTTTCGGCATCGACTGCGTCATAAAAGTATTTGAGGTTTGTGACATTGAGGCCTGGATCTGTCATAGAGCCACTCCGGGCGAGATGGTGATAATCATGTAGTCGTCTGGTTTGGGGGCGTCGTCACTGTGAAGCTTTTCTGGTCTATAGTACGTCGTGACAATCTTTACATAGGTGGCAAGCCTTGTTGTGATTTGCTCAGCTGTGGGCCTTGGGAAGTCTCTTATCTCCTCTAAGCTGTTGTCAGAGATAAACTGGTACAGCTGCTCAATAGAGGGTAGCTCTGAGGTGTAATCCCAGCGCTTCCTGAGCCTCATAAGGAGCTCAAAAAATTTGTCAAAAAAGGGATGAAAGGCAACTAAAGCTATAAGCTCGTTCACCCTCCCATCTTTTACATTATCGAGAAAGCCATCTGTAACGAGGACGAGATAGTCGCTTTCTTCGGCGTACGTGTAGGCTGCACAGATATTTTCATGGAGGTAGATCTTTCCATTTGAGTGAATGCATCCTCCAGAGTCTTTTCGGATGGGTTTTCCTTCCTCGTCGCATTTTCGGTTGATTTTGTTAAGCTGTGTGCTTGTTCGCTCTGCGGTGTTAATGTGAAAGACAGCACTATCCCCAAGAGCTATAGCCTTGACCAGATATTTTGTATTCTCTGTTGGCATGCATTCTACAAGGAGAGCAGTGGACGCCCCATGGAGTTTGCCTGGAGTGCGGGCATGCACATGGTTGGTGCAATCTGCAAATAGTTTTAAGGCAATGTGGCTGTTTTTTTCCATATCTTCAGTAAAGGGCAGTGAATGTGTTGCAAACTGCTGTAAGAAATAGTCAGCAATCATATGAGCTACATAGGCGCTGAAATAGCCGGCGCCGCTCACGCCGTCGGCAATGCAGGCAGCAAGGGAACCATTTTTGCGGCACACCACCCCGCCTCGGTCCATATTGATTGCAAATGGCAGTCCTTTCTGTATTTTGAAATAGGAAGATGGAAGGCTAGATGCATGATTATAGGCGTAGGAGCCATCAGGAGAGACATAAAGCCCTTGTGAGCCAAGCTGGTCTTCTCGCGCGTCATATTGTCCAAGAAATGGTGTAAGGAGTTCTAGGGTCTCTGTGCTCAGCCGTGGCATCGAAATAGGGATTTCACTTACTTGACAGCTAGAGTAATCTGCAGGTGAGGGATCATTTTTCAGTGGGCCATATTGGTCTGTATCGCTTTGATAGCAGCAGAAGCAACTTATCCAGGAGCACACAGCACTGATCGACATGTAGACCTCATGGGTTTGAAGGGTAGGTTGGGGAGTGTAACTGGAAGCTCTTTTTATTGCTAAGGGAGAAATGGTGAAAATTGTGGCGATTTTGTATAATGCATCATTTCCAATCATGCAGAAAATAGAGGATCAACAGGGGAAGAGACACGCATAGCCAGAAAAACCGATCGTGAACGTACCCGAGCCCGTGCCCGTGCCCGAAATTCTTTCTTGGATTATGCTTAGGTCTGAGGCGGCATGCCGTGTCGTCGTCTAAGCTCGTCCAGCGTATCTCCTTCAGAGACAGGTTTGTTCTCATATGTAGCTAAGCAGCTTTCGAAGAGCTTGTAGGGATCAAAGCCGATCTTTGTGCTGCTCAGCTCTTCAAAGCGATTTTGAATACTTTGAGCAAATGCATAGTGGTCGGAGCCTTTATTCTCAGCCTTTAGCTCTGCAACCACATTTTTCCAGATCTTGCCGATTGGCAGCTGACTTAAGGCCGCATCTGACGAGATCTGTTTTAACCAAGGTATATTGGACACTTCTACTGCTGCTTTAAACTCAGTTACCATCTGTTTTTCTAATTCTTCTACTGCAATATCATTTAAGCAGGCGTTGAAAAGCTCGTAATCGCTCTTTCCGCCTTCTGTTTTCTGTGCTCCTTCAAATCTATCCATGATATCCTGGGCAAGTTTGTATTGATCGGAGCCTTCATCTTCATTTTTTAATTCTCTAACGATCTCTTTCCAGACTAAATCGATATCTATCTTGGAATGATCTATGTTTTGAATTATTTCTTTTATCCAATCAATACTATCAGTTTCAAGTGCTGATTTGAATTCAAGAGTAAGCTGAGGCAATTTATCCAGAGTATCAAATATAGGTGGGTTTTTCTCTAAAGAGCGGATCTTTCCGGTAACGCTGAACACATCGTGTTCGCTCTCGATCGAAGGTATTGGTATTTCCTCAAGTTCTTTCAGGCTTGGGCGAACAATGACGGTAGGGCCTTCCTCGGCTGAGCTCTCCTCGGTAGAGCTCTCCTCTTTTTCTAGTGTATCTGCTAGTTTGTTCAGTTCTGGAAAGGTTGACGCACTTTCGGGTAGTTCCTGCAGCTGTGTGATTTTTTTAGCGGTGTCAGGCAGTTCATCAGCGCCCAAGTCATCTACTTCTTTGTGGTGAAAACAGTTATGTATTGTATGCGCGCACCAGCTCGCTGTATGAGCAACATAGCCAAATAGACTGCTGATAACGCCGGAACTTTGGTCCTTTTTTGGGGCTTCAGCCGGTGGATGAAAATGTTCCTTATGTTCAGGAGGAGGATTAGAAGTAATACTCATATTTTTACCTCGTATAAGATGATATCACTCTTATACTTAATAATAAAAAATATAATATATAATTTCAAGGGGTTTGAATGTAAAAACGACCAAAACGACCAAAACGACCAAAACGACAAACGACACAAAGGACACAAAAGACGAAAAGGACTTAAACGACATAAAACGACCAAAAGGACACAAAGGACAAGAGCAGCAAGTCGTTTTCGTCGTTTGTGTCGTTTGTCGTTTTGGTCCTTTTATGTCGTTTAAGGACAACAGATATTACCACCCGCTACAGCCGGTCCGCCCGGAGAGATAACCTGTCCGGCCGGTAGGCCGTCGCAGTTATCAAACAGAGTATTTTCCCCGTTATTGCACGATGTGTTCCTGTAAAACTCATTATCACAGCCTCTCTGATTATGAATACCTATGCCGCTATTGCGAGAGACGGTGTTGCCCTTGACTGTGTTGAAGCAAGACTGCAGGAAGATGCCATCATCGCCGTTATCTGTCACGATGTTGCTGAGCAGGTCATTATTTGGGCTGCTCTGATCCAAAATAATCCCTTGGGCGCTGTTGTCTACTACGCTGTTATTCAGTATCGTGATGAACT
>JAFEGS010000080.1 GCA_018239705.1 Verrucomicrobiota bacterium
GCCATCAATATCGCAGAAAATGTCTGTTTTAAAAATAATATTCCAGTTGGTGTTTTTTCTTTGGAAATGACCGCAGAGCAGCTTGTACACCGCGTGGTCTGCTCACAGTCAGAGGTCGAATCGGACAAAATTCGAACAGGATCGCTCAGCCACGAAGAGTTTCACCGCGTCGTCGACGCTGTAAGCGCCATGCAGGACTACGTCCTGGTTATTGACGATCAGCCGGGCCTCAAAATCACCGATCTTCGCGCTCGAGCCCGCCGCATGAAAGAGACCTATGGCATCGGCCTTCTCATCATCGACTATCTGCAGCTTCTCTCAGGCGCCAGCGTTCAGCGCAATAGCGAAAACAGGCAAAATGAAATCTCCGAAATATCACGAATGCTCAAAAACCTGGCACGCGAGCTCAACGTGCCCATCCTCTGTCTCTCCCAGCTCTCTAGAAAGGTTGAAGAGCGCCCCGGCCACAGGCCTCAGATGTCCGACCTTCGAGAATCTGGCGCTATTGAACAAGATGCCGATATCATCATGATGCTCCTGCGCCGCGAATACTACGACCCCAACGACCGACCGGGGCATGCAGAGCTCATTGTAGCAAAAAACCGCCACGGCGGCGTTGGCAACATCAACCTCACCTATCGAAAAGAGGTAGCCCAGTTTGCCAATTACATCCCGCTCTCCTACCAGGAGAGTAACCAGCAAGAAGCATTTGATACGTTTTGATAAAATCCTTCACCTTTTCGATAGCGATTGCTAGAATCGAGCAAAGACATAACGGAAAGGTACGAAGTCATGGAAGTTTTGCGCATCACAGGTGGAAATGCATTATCAGGACGCGTAAAGGCCTCTGGGGCAAAAAACGCAATGACAAAACTCCTTGTCGCCTCACTCATCTCCGACAAGTGCTGCACCTTCTACAACGTTCCTAACATTGGCGATGTCGAAATCACGCTCGCCATGTGCGAAGAGATAGGCATGGAGGCAAGCTGGGACAAAGAGGCAAAAATCCTCCAGGTACAGACCAGAGAGCTTAAAACCACCTACATCCCTCAGCGATTTTCCGGTTCAAACCGCATTCCCATCTTGATGATTGGCGCGCTGCTTGCTCGAAGCGATCAAGATATTATTGTCCCAACAGTGGGTGGCGACCGCATTGGTGCAAGACCCGTCGACTTCCACATCAGCTCCTTACAGCAGCTAGGAGCCACTGTTGAATACCGCAACATGAAAAAAGAGGGCGCCTATTTTGCCTATGCCCCACATGGCCTCAAGGGGGCACTCATCACGCTTCCCTTCCCCTCTGTTGGAGCTACCGAAAATAGCATTCTCGCAGCTGTTACAGCAAGGGGCACAACGGTCATTAAAAACGCTGCCATTGAACCCGAAGTGGTTGAGCTCATCCTCTTTCTTCAAAAGCTTGGTGCCATTATCGCACTCGATGCCGACCGAACCATCCATGTCCAGGGCACACGCCGTTTCCACGAGGCTGAACACACAGTGATGGCCGACCGCATCGAAGCAGCTTCATTTGGCATGGCTGCAATTGCCACAAAGGGAAGCATCTTTGTTGAAGGTGCCGAACATCGCAACATGATCACCTTCCTCAATAAACTGAGAGAGATCGGTGGCGGTTTTTCTGTCAAAAGCAATGGGATCGAATTTTTCTGGAATGGCAATCTGCAAGGCGGGCTTCATGTCGAAACAGATGTACATCCCGGCTTTATGACCGACTGGCAGCAGCCTTTCGTCGTACTCCTTACGCAAACAGAAGGCTCCTCAGTCATCCATGAGACCGTCTATGAAAATCGCTTTGGCTACGTAGATAGCCTCGTTGATATGGGGGCCGATATCTCAAGCTTCAAGCAGTGTCTTGGAGGACGGCAGTGCCGCTTTTCCTCCAATGGCTATCCTCATAGCATCGTTGTGAAGGGCCCTACGCCCCTTTCTGCCAAAACAATCAATATCCCCGATTTGCGCGCCGGTTTTGCCTATGTGATGGCAGCGCTCCTCGCCTCAGGAACAAGCGTCATTACCGGCCTTCCTTTCCTCGATCGCGGATATGAAAACCTGGCAGAGAAATTAAGCGGCATCGGTGCCGATATCGAGAGAGTCTACATTGAAGAGCGATTCGCTGAAACTCCTGTCAATTTTGACACGCCGTACGTTTTGGTTTGATTTTTATACTTCTTTCCAAGTATACTCTGTCCAAAAACCAAAAACTCAGGTTGTTATGTCATCGGTAAAGAAAAAAAGACGAGAAAAAATGTCTCGCCATAAGCGCAAAAAGCGAAGCAGAATGAACCGCCATAAGCCAGGCTAACTATTTTTTTTGCCGGGAAAGTCTCCCTTTCCTGGCCCCCCTATCTTTTTATGACTTGGAACTATCCTAAAGAATATGATGTTATTGTCATCGGCGGCGGTCATGCCGGCTGCGAGGCTGCGCACGCCTCTGCGAAGATGGGAGCAAAGACGCTCCTCCTGACAATGAACATCTCTACCATTGCCCAAATGAGCTGCAACCCATCGGTTGGGGGCATAGGCAAGGGCCATATCGTTCGCGAAATTGACGCCCTTGGCGGTCTCATGGGCAAAGCCATTGAGGCTACCGGCATCCAGTTTCGCATGCTCAACACCAAAAAGGGTCCTGCCGTTCAAGCACCGCGCGCCCAAGCCGATAAAGACGACTACCGAACCGATGTCAGACAGCGCCTGGAAAATACTGCTAATCTCGATATTAAGCAGGCCACATGTGAAGACTTCCTAGTTGAGGGAAACCATATTCGGGGCGTGATCTCTAAAGAGGGCATTGCCTATCGCGGCTCGACCGTTATTATTACTTCAGGCACATTTATGAGAGGCCTCATCCATATGGGAGAGGTCAATCTTGCAGGCGGAAGAGCCGGCGAGGCGCCATCTGTTGGCCTTTCAGGCAGTCTTGAGAGGCTAGGTATTACTCTTGGCAGGCTAAAAACCGGAACACCTGTACGTGTCCACAGAAGGTCAATCGACTTTTCTCTTACCGAAGAGCAGCCGGGAGAAGAGGGTGTTCGCTTCTCGTTTGATCCAGCCGAAGTGCCGCAGCGGCCTCAAATGCCCTGTCACATTACCTACACCACACTTGAGACAAAAGCTATTATTCAGGCAAATCTCCATCGCTCACCCCTCTATTCCGGAAAGATTGTGGGCGTGGGACCGCGCTACTGCCCCTCAATCGAAGACAAGGTGGTCCGCTTTGCTGATAAAGAGCGCCACCAGCTATTCTTGGAACCTGAAGGTGCAAAGACAGAGGAGATCTACGTCAATGGCGTCTCTTCCTCCCTTCCATTTGACGTACAGTATGCCTTCTTGCAGACCATTCCGGCCCTTCGTCATGCAGAAATTATGCGTCCTGGATATGCTATCGAATATGACTATGTTGTCTCAGGCCAGATCGCCTCTTCTCTTGAAAGCGTACAGCTTTCCGGCCTCTTTTTTGCCGGGCAGATCAATGGCACTACAGGATATGAAGAGGCTGCCGGACAGGGCTTGATTGCAGGCATTAATGCCGTGCAAAAGCTTCGAGGTAAATCACCTCTCATCCTCAAGCGATCTGAGTCTTATATTGGCGTCATGATCGACGACCTCGTCACAAAGGGCGTAGATGAGCCCTACCGCATGTTTACAAGCAGGGCAGAGCATCGCCTGCTCCTTCGCCACGATAATGCCGACCTACGATTGCGACGCCTTGGATATGAGCTGGGCCTTATCTCTGAAGAGCAGTATGCTCGGCTCATTGCAAAGCAGCAGGCTGTGCAGCAAGAACCGGAGCGCCTCAAAAGGACCTTTAAGCAATTTGAAGGCAAAGTAGGCTCACTTGCACAGCTTCTTGGCCGCCCGGAAGTGGACTATGATATGCTCCTTAGGCAGTTTCCTGAAGAGGTAGTAGATCATGACTACGAGACAAACAGGCAGATTGAGCTCAGCATAAAGTACGAAGGCTATATCCAGCGCCAAGAGGCTGAAACAGAAAAGCTTGCCAACACCGAAAATATCAAGCTGCCAAAAGAGCTCGACTACCATACAATCCAAGGCTTGAGAACTGAGGCGAAGCTTCGTCTAAGCAAAGTCCGCCCGGAAAATCTTGGGCAGGCCTCCCGCATCCCGGGAATTGCCCCTTCTGACATCTCTGTGCTTATGATTTTCCTCTCTCGTGCAAAACGTGAGATGGAGGAATGTGAACCTCTGGGATGTTCGTGCTGACACGCATCAACCTCTGCCGACTCAAAGGCCTACCCATACTTGAACAGCTCAAGGCTGAAGAGGCACTGCTGAGAGTGGGAAGCGGCAACTGGTGCCTGATCAATGAGGGAGCTCC
The DNA here is from genome assembly GCA_018239705.1 of Verrucomicrobiota bacterium. Taxonomy (GTDB): domain Bacteria; phylum Chlamydiota; class Chlamydiia; order Chlamydiales; family FEN-1388; genus SZAS-6. The sequence continues at coordinate 4,355 of JAFEGS010000080.1, forward strand.
CGCAGCTATTGTAATGGGGATTTCCGGCAAAACTGAAGAGCTGATCGATCCCACGCAGTACCAGAAGAGCCCTGTCCCGGTCATCCGCCGCTTTAGCGGTGGGGGCACCGTTTTTATCGAGGAAAATACGCTCTTTGTTACCTTCCTTTTTGAACGAGCAGACCTCGACCTTGGTACAAGCCCCAAAAACCTTCTCGAATGGACAGAGAACCTCTATAAGCCACTGTTCGCCCATACTGACTTTGAAGCGAGAGAAAATGACTATGTGATAGGCGACAAAAAGATCGGGGGCAACGCACAGTATATCTCTAAGGCCAAATGGCTCCACCACACCTCCTTTTTATGGGACTTTTGCCCTGACAAGATGCAGCTTCTGAAAATGCCTCCAAAAGTGCCCCAGTATCGAAATCAGCGGTCTCACGATGCCTTTTTGACAAAGCTCAAGTACCATTTCCACTCTAAGGAGCACTTTTTTGATGCTCTCATAGCAGAGCTTGCTACTCATTTTGAGCTTAACTTTGCATCGCTCCCTCTTCTGGAGACTCCCCACCGTCAATCTGTCGAGCTTCTCGATAAAAATTAAAATTTTATTTTTTCCTTGCACATCAATAGCCATTTCTCTAGATTCAAAAAATATATTTTATAGGAGTAGCTATGCAGATTTCGGAATTATCACCAGCGGACTATTTGAGAGAAATCATCCCCAACGTTTCAACCACGCAATTTTCTGAGATAAAGGATGCCTGTACTCGACTTGTTACAGCACCCAAACCAGCTATAAAAGAAAAAATAGCGATCATTGAGAAGGTATACGATGCTATTACTAAAAACCCACACGAAGTAATAATAGTAAACAAAACATTTGGAATTGTCTTCAAAAACCTAAGCAGCACAGAGAATATTTCAGCAAATAAACGAAAAAAATGCATTACTAAATCTATTGACCTCTTTAATATAGTGCTTAAACATAATCCAAATGACCTTGTGAGCAATCAATGTTTGAGCGACCTCCACTGCCATAGCCCCTCAAAAGATAGAAAACGTTCCCAATCACTTTCAGAAATTCACTTTAAGACTGCCTCACAGTTAGAAAAAACACTATCAACTAAACCGAGTTTTACAAACCTGAAACTCAGTGATACCTATCTCTCAAGAAAGAAATGTGTTGATGGATTTGATTCTATGGTACAGCAGCTGGAAGAGACCATTGTGAAGCTTGACTCACCAAACAAACATGAACAGCTGAGCTCTATCATTTCTGAGGAAAAAACAGCGATTAATGATTTGATTATCCAGATTGGAATGAGCCGTGACAAGATGAAAGAGCTGCGAGACGAGCTCGAGAAAGCTTCTAAACCT
>JAFEGS010000081.1 GCA_018239705.1 Verrucomicrobiota bacterium
TAATGAGTGGAGGAAAATCGTCATCTTTTCTGTGAATGAATTTTTCAAGATCTCCAAGTGCTCTTGATACTTCATGGGGAGGGGGAGGAACAAACTTTGCGTTTGATGGCGATGTTCCACCTATCCAATTCTGCGTATACCTGATATCACCTGGATAGGGATAATGACTCGTGCGAGCACCTTGCATCAATTGATCATGGATTTCTCGCAAAAACCTCACGGAAAGTGGTAATGTATCAAAACGTTTGATGCCATAATTCAATGCACGAATGTAGCATATGATGTCATTAACATCTCCTTCTAAAGCTACTTTAGGATGCATTTCTGCTTCTATAGCATCAACCATAGTTGCCTGAGTTCCCTCAATTTGGCTTGAAGAAGCAGCTTCCTTCCTAAAAAACATGAGGAGAAAAAAATCTTTATCTGGAAGAAGCTGACTGATACCATCTAGTTTTCCCACCAGTCTCATGGCTTCGGCATGCAGTCGTTCTAAATTTGGTGCAAGAGTCAAAAATTTTTGGGGAGGAAAAGGAAGCGGGATAAATGCTTTGTATCCTTGAGGTTGCTGAACTAAATGACCTACTTTTTCCCACATATCATGCCAACTTTTTATTTTGTGAACATCTCTAGCTTAAATGTATACAAAACCACTGTTTTTGTATACATCTTAGCTCAGTTATGAGCAAACAAAGCGATCGATGCCCTCGGCAATAGACTGGGCAAGGCTATCGATATAGCGCGGTGTGGCAAGCTTTTTGGCCTCCGCCGCATTTGAGAAAAAGCCCCCCTCAATCAGCACTGCCGGTAGCCTATTTTCTCGCAGCACGCAGTAATCCCCCTCTCGCACCCCACGAGACTTCGCTTTCGTCCCGGCCACAACCGAGTCTAAGATCGTAGTTGCCAGTTTCTTAGACTGCGTTGTCAAGGGGCTGCCTTGCGATTTGTTGTAGTAAAAAATTTCTATACCATGAGCGCGAGGGTTGGGCGCATGGTTAAAGTGAATACTTACAAAAAAGGTTCCTCCCCATTGATGGGCAAGATCTACCCGCTTGTGAAGGGAGACATCTTCATCTTTCGTCCTGGTTAGGCGCACAATATAGCCCCTTTTTTGAAGGTAGTCTCGCACCTTTAAAGCGCACTCAAGCGTGAGGTTTTTCTCTACAATAACCGGTGCAGCGTTTCGTTTGGTGCCGGGGCTTGTACCGCCATGTCCAGGATCGAGGATAATCACAGGTGATTGCTTTTGCCCCTGTCTTGCAGAAGAAGCACGCTCCCACCCTCCACGATGCGCACAAGAAGACAATAGAAAACAGAGCAATATTACTATCCATTTCATAGCGTAGCCACTGCCTCACCAGCTACAATTCTATCGTCAAAATCGATACTGCGGCTCGCAATAATCTGCTGTGTTTCGTGGCCCTTACCGGCAATGAGGATGATATCTCCCGGCTTAGCAAGCTCTACAGCCTTCCTGATAGCTTTTCTGCGATCAAGCTCAATAATATGCTCTTGTGGCCTTGCAAAGCCAGATACGATCTCATCCACAATTGCTTGAGGAGACTCGGAGCGAGGATTGTCCGAGGTAACGATCGTTATGTCGGAAAACTCTTCTGAAATTTGGGCCATCAAGGGTCTTTTTTGCCTGTCACGATCGCCTCCGCAGCCAAACACAGTGATGATTCTGCCTGCTTGCACCTCCTTTAGCGTCTGAAGGACATTCTGGAGCGCTACAGGCTTATGGGCATGGTCTACAAAGATATGAAGACCTCTTGGATTGACTACAGGCTCAAGCCTTCCTGAAACAGTAGGGAATGAGGCGAGCGCTGAGGCTGAATCTTTCAAATGTATCCCTCTTGTGAGAGCAACGCCTGTGGCAGCAAGGGCGTTATAGACATTAAACCTTCCCACAAGAGGTATCGAGAATGACTGCTCTTCACCTCGATATGAAACAATAAAACGGGAACCTGAAACGCTCAGCTGAATCTGTTTGGCTTGAATATCTGCATTATTTTCGATGCCGAAGGTGAGTACTTTGGCTCGAGATGCAGCTATAAATCGATCAGCCCAAGGGTCATCTGCATTCACTAGCGCCACTTTATCGCTTCCAAGCTCTTGCAAGAGACGTGCCTTGGCCTGGAAATAGCTCTCCATACTGCCGTGGTAATCTAAATGCTCATGGTTAAGATTGGTAACCACGGCAACATCGTAGTGGATATAGGCCACTCTTCCCTGGTCAAGGGCATGAGAAGAGACCTCACACACAGCAGCACTACAGCCAAGACTTCGCATCTCTCTGAGAAGTTTATGGTTTCTACATACGTCTGGAGTCGTAAGTGTCGAAATATAGCGGTTTTTTCCCACTATGTATTCTATTGAACCGATCAAGCCGCAGGTAATTCCACAAGCCTCAAGTATGTGCCGCGCAGCATAGGTTGTTGTGGTCTTTCCATTTGTCCCGGTAATGCCCACCATCCACATACTATCTGAGGGGTGTTCGTAAAAAGCTGCAGCCAGATAGGCCTCAAGACGGACTACGTCTTCGCAAATGATTTGTACAAGCCCCTTTAACGATGGATCATACATGTCGGTAAGCGCGGCTACGGCACCGGCTTTAAAGGCCTCTTGAATAAACCTCGTGCCATCAAAGGTAGCCCCCTTTTTTGCAATAAAGAGATTCCCCGGCAGAATCTGCTGTGAGTTTGCGGTAATGCCCGTTATCTCTATCTCTTTAGAGCCCTTCACTTCTACTGGTGCAAGGTCTTTAGGTAGCTGTTTGAGAAGTTGTTTGAGTTTCATTTTTTGGCTTTCCCATTCCATTCTTGATAAAGCTGTGCCATCTCTAAAGTCTCTTTATACCAATCGGCCTTTGCAGGATCATGTCGAGGATCTCCTCTCGGATAGCCATGAGGGTCATCAGGCGGCACACCTAAATACTCAAGAGAGCGCCGTGCAATCTCTCGAAACACAGGCGCTGCACAGGTCCCGCCCATATGATTGAGACCGCGCCCCGGGATAAACTTCGCTTCAGGCTCATCGAGCCCCACCATGATCACAAAGGCTGTATTTTGAACCGGTGTGAATCCCACGAAACTAGCAAAATGCGATTTATCTGAATAGTGGCCACCCACAATTTTCATCGATGTCCCCGATTTTCCGGCCTCTGTGTAGCCAAAAACGTCTGCAACGTTCGTCGCTCCTCCCGCTTTTGTCACAAATTTCGTCGCCTTTACCACCTCATTCACAATATCTTCATCTACCACTCTGGGGAAAAGTGAACGCCAGTCGCTACGCGTATTGTCAACAAGCACCTCACCTGAGCGCTTCACAATCTTCTTGATCAATGTCGGCTCAACAAAATAGCCTCCATTGGCAAATATGGCGTAGGCCCTCACCATCTGGAGCGTCGTTGCCTGGACATTGTACCCGATTGCAAGAGAGACAGGCGTCGCCACCGACCATTCAAGGCGGTTATTGGGATGTTTTTTACCGGGAGTCGGCAGCACTCCAACGCTTTCACCAGGCAGCTCAATATGGGTTTTTGAGCCAAATCCAAAGGTGTCGTGAAGCTCCTTTCGATACCAGCCATCTCCAAGCGACTGCACGATGCGCTGTACAAGAGTTGCAAAATAAATATTTGAAGATTTTTGCATGCCTAGATACATGTTCATATAGTAATGAAGGCGAGTGTCTGTCAAAGGCTTCTTACCTCGGCCGGGGAAATTGCCTTTCGAGGTCTCTATCTTTTCCAGCGGGTGAAAAAGCGCCTTTTGGCCAGCCTTCAGCCTCTCCTTATTGGCCTTTAAGGCAATAGCGAGTGTAATGGGCTTCATTGTCGAGCCCGGCTCATTGGCATCGGTAATGGCCTTGATTTTTGCGTGCTGTATGAGCTCCGGATCCTTAAAATAGGTTGGATAGTGGTCTGGGTAGAAAAATGGATACTGAGCCAATGCAAGAATATGGCCTGTATGGGGATCCATCACAATAGCCCAGCCACCTTTTGCCTTATAGAGCTGTACGCCCTTTTCCAGCTCCTCTTCTGCAATAGCCTGGATGTAGTGGTTGATAGTCAAAAAGACATCACATCCATGCTCCGGCTCTTTTATCACCTGCTGCATGTGTAGACTATGCCTTGGTGAGCGCATAAGGCGCCTTTTTCCAAGAGTGCCACTTAAATAGCTGTCACACGATAGCTCAAGTCCTCCTGTAGGCACTGAGGCCCTTGTCTGCTCGTTTTTTTGCATCTGTACTGTGTGCAGCACTTGGCCCAAAAGCTTCCCAAAGGGATGAGAGCGCAGTGCATCGCCAACAAAAAAGAGGGCGTTAGAGGGGATGTGCCTCTGCTTTGCATAGGGCTGCCACCAGCGACTAACTGCCTGCTTTTTTTCTTCATCGAGCCAGCTTACAAGCCTACGACTCCTACTCTTTTTTTCAAACTGATCGTAGAGGCGTTCACACTCTTGCTGCGAGGGCCTGGCTATAGCAATGACATGCTGCGCAATCTCTTTTCTATATTCACCGGGGATGGAGGCAGGATCGACAAAGAGATGGTACTTGCGTATATCGACAGCCAGTTTCTGGGGTATTTCAGGATGACCCTTTTTGATGCTTGTATTTGCCCAGAAGGTGCCTCGCTCGAACGGCTCTACAATGTAGAAATAGTGCTGCTGCTCGGCTCGTCGCTGCCATTTTTCTCTTTCAAGCACCTGAATGCGAAAAAACTGCGCTAAAAGCACCGCAAAGAGCATAAAAACAGCTGAAGAGAGGAGGAGAACTCGTTTTCTATTCGATGGATCCATGAGATAGCTCTATAGTGATGATGTCAGTTGTAAGAGGATGCTTCAGGTGGGCGTATTGAGGCTTTCGCGCTATTTCCATGAGGTGCAAAGGGTTTTCAAACTGCTCGACGCAAAAGGCAAGGCGCACATTTTCCTCTTCAATTGCTTGGAGCTCTTTTGCCAGTAGGGGGAGGCGGATTCGCATCTCAGTGAGTCTATTGTGCTTATCGACATAGGAGTAGAGAGCCGTGCCGACAATGAGAACTGAGAGAAAAAGTCGCACGAGAAACGCCATTGCCTTCACCCAAATTTACAATAAAACCACAGTATACCAACTATTCTGTTTTACTGGCGACGCTGGAGTACGCGCAACTTGGCTGAACGTGCACGGCGATTCTTTCGACACTCTTCAAAAGTGGGCTCAATTGGCTTTTTTGTCAGAATTTCCAGGCTTGGATCTGCCTTCGCCAAATCGCGAAAGAGATGCTTCACAATGCGATCTTCCAAGCTGTGAAAAGAGATAACGCACAGAATACCACCGGGAGCCAGCAGTGAAACCGCTTGAGGAAGCGCCTCTCGGATCACGTTGAGCTCATCGTTTACTGCAATGCGAAGGGCCTGGAAAACACGAGTTGCCCTGTGAATGCCACCGGAAGAGGGAATTGCTGAAGAGAGCAGCTCCACAAGCTTTGCAGTGGTATCAATGCGCCCCTTCCTTCTTGCTTCCACAATGGCTTTTGCAGCTCGTCTACTGTGGCGCTCCTCCCCAAGTTCGAAAAAAATCTGCGCAAGCTCTCTTTCGGCATAGGAGTTAATAATCTCTTCG
>JAFEGS010000082.1 GCA_018239705.1 Verrucomicrobiota bacterium
CGCCGGGCGATGTGGTTCTGATAACTGTTTGGCTGAGGGAATTGAGCATTCCCGGAGCGACTATATGAGACATAAATTCGTTAAAATCGACCAAAAAGGGATTGACTGAGGAATCCAGCTCCAGCACCTTTTGAATAAACTGCTTAACCTTTTGTTCATAGGCAATGTTGGGATTGGTCCAGCTCGTGTGGATTTTTGCCTCTTTGAGCGCTTTGTCCATGTAGGATTGTATTCGATTCATGTAATGGACATGCCCCGGAGGATCCAAGGGATAGAGAGGCCATGTCCCTACCAATGTTTGATAAAAGAGATACTCGTCGTTTTCATCAGGAACAAAATCATCGCCATCTCTTCCTTTGAATTTTTGATTCATCTCTTGCCACCGGCGTATGGTAAGATTCCAGACTTCAGGTATTTCTGAGAGCACATTCATCCGTGCACGAACGTCTGCACTTCGTTTTGTGTCATGTGTAGATTCTGCAAGAAGTGTGTGGGGCCAAGTTTCTTGTCGTTCTCGATTTTTCTCATGGAAGGCCTCAAGGCTCATGCCAAAGGAAGTAAAATCAGCTCCTACCTCGTTGAGCGATGCCAGAGGAAAGAAGCGATAAAAAGCAGTATCTTCTACCCCTTTTGCCATGACAGGGCCGGTGAGCTGCTGAAAACGCATTACAAACTCTTCTCTTTCAGCAATTTGCTCATCAGTTAACCCTTGAGGAGGCTCCAAGAGCAAGATAGTTCTTATAAAATCAAAAATTGAATCGCTGGTGAAGGGATTGTGCTTTTTTGCTCGGTTTATGGCCGTGTTAATGCGGTCCCTGTCTTCTTTATAGATGGTTTGAGCGCAAGCGTCGATATAGCTTCTGTAGACAGGGAAAAAGGCAATCGTATTGAGCAGTGCTGTTCGAAGGCTTGCTTTCGTAAAATCGCGTGAGCTTCGATGCTGTTTTGAGATGCGATCAAGCTGTCTTGATAATATACGCAGCTCGCTTGCCATCGAAGATTCTAAAATAAGCTTTTTGGCATGATAGATGTGTTCCATCGGCTTTAAGATTACCTCTGTGAAACTTCCATAAATGTCAAAAATAGCTCTCCTGTTTGACTGTACAACAAATAACCCATTGACTTGATTGAGAAAGTCATATCCGGTAGTCCCATGCACTAGCCATTCAGAGGGAAGTCGTTCATTACCTATCAAGATCTTTTCAGCAACTGTATAGAAAAGCGCCTCTTTACCCTCTTCCGGTTTCCAGTCCGGCGTGCAGCGCGACTGCAGGTTCTTGAGATAGCTTTCCGGATTTCTCAGTCCATCGAGGTGGTCAATGCGAAGGCCATCGATTTGCTTTTTCTCTACCATCTGAAACACAAAGCTATGGGTAGCTTCAAACACCTCTTCCCTCTCTGTACAGAGCCCTGCAAGTGAAATGATGTCAAAAAAGCGCCTGTAGTTGATTTCGTCATTGGCAACTCGCCAAAAGCAAAGGCGATAGACCTGTGCATTTAAAAAATTTTCTAGATTATCGAAACTACGCAAGTCTCCTTGCATTCCATTTAACTCGCTAAGACTTTCTGTAATGATTTTTTGAATCGACGGCTCTTTTTCGACTAGCGTATTAAGGCGCTGCTTAATTATCTCTTTTTCCCGAAGCCTCTCTTGAATCTTTTCTTTGTCCGTCTCGGAAGTCAAGGGCAAATGGCTGAGCGCAGTTGCAATACTTTGCATCTCGAGTAGCTGTGAGTCATCCGGTGCAAGAAGGGGTGTTAAGTGCTCTATAATCGGCCCTAAGATGCATGCCCAGCTACATGGATCTGTGGGTAGAAGGATACCCGGCATTTCCACGAAAAAGGCACCCTCTCGATAGATCACCTGCAGCTGCTTTGCTTCCAAGACATTGCCGTAGAGGTCTTCTAGTAGGGGCAGAAGCACTTTCCCATTAGGATCTTTTCCCGCTGCGTGCCAATCGATGTCGAAGAATTCTGCATAGGGCGAGGTAGGTCCATTTTCAAGAATATCTGCCCACCAGCGATTGCTATTGTCAACGGCGTACATATGGTTGGGAATGATATCTAAAATCATGCCCATCTGATTCGATTTCAGTGCTTTGCTAAAGGCTTCAAAATCGGTTTGTGTGCCAAGCTCCGGATTGAGTTGGCTGTGATCTAAGACATCATATCCATGAAGACTTCCGGGCTTTGCTCGAAAGATGGGAGATGAATAGCAGTGGCTAATCCCCAAGTTATGCAGATACTTCACGATGTTCAGAGCATCCTGGAAGGTAAATTTCGCATTAAACTGAAGACGATAGGTAGAAATTGGAAATTGATACATGCCCTTACCAGTGTTGTGTATCCATCTTTATCCAGAACCGGCAATTTTAATGCAAATAAAAATATTTAATTAATATTTAATCGTGTATAAATGCCCAGGACTATGCCTGGGCAGGAAATCAATAGATTACATTTTTTCTAGCGTTCTAATAGCTAATAGTTTAAAGCCTAACGTTCCTACTTTTCCTACTAGATCACAAAGGCGGAGCCTTGAATCTTCTTCAGGAGTGCCCTGTACTTTGCAATGCTGATAAAAGGTATTAAATTTCACAGCAAGCTGGTAAAGAAAATCACAAAGATGGTGCGGTTCCAAAAGTGTTGCTACTCTGCTTAACACCTCGTCAAATTGAGTAAGGTGAAGCCCTAGTGCAATTTCTTTAGGATCATTGAGTGCAAAAGGAGTATTAGAAACAGGTTTCCCTATTTTTTCCTTTATAGAATGAATTCGTACAAGAGAATAGAGAATAAAAACTGCAGTATTGCCCTTAAAGCTAAGCATCTGATCGGAATTAAAAACATAGTCTCTTTGCCTAGAAGTCTTTAAATCTGCATATTTTAAAGCTGCAAGACCTAAGATATCAGCTGATTGTTCATTGTAAAATTCCCCATCTTTTTCTGCTCTTTTTTTGAACGTTTCTCTTGCCTTCTCTTTAGCTTCTTGGATAAGGTCTTTAAGGAGCGCGACCTCTCCTGAGCGGGTTTTAAATTTTTTGCCATCAATACCTTTAACCACACCGAATTCCGCATGGGTGGTCTGTATTTTTCGAGGGTCAAGAATGCCAGCTTTTTCTCCTGCTTTCCATAGAAGTTGAAAATGTTGCGATTGCCCTTCGTCTACAACATAAATTAATCGATTTCCTTTGAGGGTATCGATTCTATAGTTAAGAGCAGCAAGGTCTGTCGTATCGTAGGTATAGCCACCGTCACTTTTTCTTAGCATAAAAGGAGCGGATTCATCACAATGTACAACGACTGCATCATCACTGACAACTGCTACTTCTTTTTCTAACAGTTCTCTCACGAGAGGCTCTAGCATATCGTTATAGAAAGATTCGCCCATTTCATTTATAGTCACATCAAGATCTTCATAAATTTTCTGGAATGCGTTTCTTGAAACCTGACAAATTTGTTCCCACATTCTTTTAGCTTCAAGATCGCCACTTTGAAGATTTACTACTTCTTTTTTAGATTGCGCCTTAAATTCAGGATCGTTATCAAAACGCTTTTTTGCTTCTCGATAACATTTCATAAGATCAGATAAATCAAGATTAGATATATCCATCTGTTCATACTTTATTAAGCAAATTAACATCCCGAACTGTGTGCCCCAGTCCCCAATGTGATTGACTCTAAAGACATCATTACCAAGAAATTCTAAGATACGTGCAAGCGACTCTCCAATGATTGTTGATCGCAAGTGTCCAACGTGAAGTTCTTTTGCGACGTTGGGAGAGGAAAAATCGATGACAACTCGATCTGGGTTTTGTGAAAGCTGAACGCCAAGTCTGTCAGAATCCGCGTGCATGTATTCTAATTTGCGGATGATGACCCCTACTTTAATTGCAACTATGATAATCCCTGAATGGATGCTTTTAATTTCTCCTTCATCGCTTAAAAACTGATCTCTTATTTTTTCAGCGATTTCTGTTGAGTCAAGCTTTAACTCTTTTGTGAGTCGTGGAGCTCCTTTCCAGGTATAATTATCCCCAGTGTTCGCAAGGAAATCTCCTTGATATAATTGAGTGCATTCAGGAAAAGCCCGCTCAAAAGCAGACTTAAAGTCTAAATTCAATCGCGTTAGTGAAGTCATGTCTATACTCCTTTTTTTATTAGACTCAAATTAGGCATTAACAATTTGTAAACACCTTTTTAGAAACCTACTGTGCTTAGCTAAGGAGTTGCAGTGCATTAAAATCATACCCTAAGCAACCTTAGGAATTACATTTCTTGATGCTTCTACAAGATTTTGATTTTGTAGCTCCTTGCTTCATACAGATGTGTTGGATTGTGACATCGCTTTCAATATTTTTCAAACCTAAAGCTGTTTTGACAGCGCCATGCTACTTCGTGATGGTCATTTACTACAGACGTCTGGCAGCTAGGACACAGCTCTGGCGGCGTCCAAGGCTTGGCTCTCTTCTGATCTCTTGTGGCCCAAATACACAACGTGAACGAAGAATTGGTTTCGTGCCCGTGCCCGGGTAAGCTGTCCAATTAACCGAATAGTTCGGCATGAGAGCCGAGCCTTTGCAACAAAAGCACCTTTTGTGATTTGTCAATTTTATAGATGAGCACCCAATCATTTTCTATATGACAGTCTCTATATCCCTTCCAGTTTCCACTAAGCAGGTGGTCAACGCATTTTTGTGGAAGAGGTTTTTCTTCAAGAAGGAGCTTAATAACATCTCTTAATTTAGCAAAATCCTTCCCTTGTTTTTCCGCTTTTCGCTGGTCTCTTTTGAACTGTGTCGATTTTTCAGGCGTAAGCATCTATTCACCCATCGATTTCCAAAAATCATCAAGTGATTCAAACCTCTCAATTCCAATTCCTTGCTCGCTTTCCTCGATTGATCGTATAGTTTCAGCATTCGGAGTATGGTTCAAGGTGCACATTGGCATTTGCTCTCGTGCTAAACCCATTAAGTATTCGCTGATTGTTTTGTCTTCTCTAGCTGCAAGCATTTTTATATAGCGGCGCTCTTCTGCCGAGCAATCGACACTGAGTCGCACCTTTTTTGAATGATGTTGTTGAAGCATATAGCACTTTCCTCCCTTTCTTACACTCTAACTTAAAAGTGTATTTTACGTAAAGTACAAAGATACTTAAATCTTAAAATTATATAAAAATTATTTACTTGATATTTTACCTGTGCTACATAGTTGACTTACGACAAAAATGGTTTTTTGCAATGCATAGAGTAGTCATCACCAATGTCTTTCCGGAGCTGGAAAAGGGGCGCTGCAGTATCAAACGCTGCGTTGGTGACACCGTGGTAGTAGAAGCCGATATTTTCACTGATGGCCACACTGAGGTTGCTGCATCTCTTCTCTATCGAAAAGCAGATGAGAAGGAGTGGCAACGAGTAGAAATGGAGCCTCGGGAGAATGATAGATGGCAAGCCGACTTTAAGGTGGACGCTGTCGGTAAATACCTCTATCGGCTGCAGGCATGGCAAAATCAGGAAAGAGCTCTTCCCCCAAAGGCACAGATTACAGAATATGAGACCACCCTCTCTGT
>JAFEGS010000083.1 GCA_018239705.1 Verrucomicrobiota bacterium
CAGCCTCGGAAAATATGAAAGCGACGGCTGCATTCGAATGCAGACAAAAGATGTGGAAGAGCTCTTTGCCATTGTCTCTACACGAGAGACAATAGTGGAGATCGTCCCTGCATTTGAGCAGTGTAATTTTTAAGTTAAGGATAGATAATGACGGAAGAGCAGAGCTTTTACCTGCCTCATGAGAAGCAGATATTTGAGTATATAAAAACTATAGAACATCTCAAAAAGCAAAACCAGGCAAACCCACTCTTCACCAATGAGATCCGCCAGCTCGAGTTAAAGCTGGAAAGCGTGCAAAAAGAGATCTACGATGGCCTTACTGCATGGGATCGAGTGCTTATCTCCCGTCATCCGAAGCGTCCTCACACTATCGATTACGTAAAACACATTGCCAATGACTTTGTTGAGCTTTTTGGCGACCGCCTCTATGGCGATGATACCTCGATTATTGGCGGCTTTGCCACAATCGATGGCGTAAAGTGTATGCTTATCGGCCAGGAAAAGGGCAGCGATACAGAGTCTCGCGTGAAGCGCAACTTTGGTATGGTCAACCCTGAAGGATTTCGAAAAGCAATACGCCTCATGAAGCTAGCAGAGCGGTTCCAGCTGCCGGTTGTCTCGTTGATAGACACACCAGGCGCCTATCCGGGGCTCGAAGCTGAGCAGCGAGGACAGGGCTGGGCAATTGCTCACAACTTGCGCGAAATGGCAGCACTTGCCACGCCGATCATCGCTCTTGTTATCGGAGAGGGCTGCTCAGGCGGTGCTCTAGGCATTGGAGTTGGCGATGTTGTTGGTATCTTGCAGCACTCCTACTACGCTGTGATCAGTCCGGAAGGCTGTGCATCGATCCTCTGGAAAGACACAAGCAAAAAGCAAGAGGCAGCTACTGCGCTCAAGCTTAATGCTGAGCAGCTTTTAGAGCTTGGCATCGTCGACGAAGTGATCCCTGAGCCTATGGGCGGCGCGCACCACAACCCAGGGGTGGTCTTTGAGAGCGTAAAGACCTTTATCTCTACCCAGTATCACATTCTCAAGAGAATCCCTAAGGAGCTCCTGCTCGAGCAGCGCTACATGAAGTTTCGCTGTATGGGAGAATTTGTTGAGGCCTCTGCCGCCGGAAAGGTGTCATAGCGTTCGCCCATGATCATCGCGGTAGCGATGATTCTCTGTGTAGCCCACACCCAGCTGCGAGGGAGCTTGCGACCGAGCGAGCACAGGTGTGGGTTGTCAATAAAAAAACACGAATGTACCGCGGTAGTGGTACCTCATTCTAGTACAAAACGTGGATCATAGCTGATGCCATGCGCATCTAAAAAACCAATAAATTCTTCCTGAAAAGGCTGTTTGAGATGATGTTCTTCCTGATTTTGGATGTAGCGTTTCACTGCTTGTACGGTTGACATGCCGACAGAAAACGCCCCATAGCCGTCTTGCCACCCAAATTTTCCTTTTTCTGGAAAAGTTTTTTGAACCCACTTTGAGGATGTCGTTTTTATCTGACGAATTAAATCAGAGAGATTCATACTCGGCTTAATGCCTAATAGTATGTGAATATGGTCAGGCATCCCATTCATGGCGATGATTTTTGAGTCTTCATCATTAGCGATCTGACGTATATAACCGTAAAGGCGGTTTTTTATTTCGGGAAGAATGAGAGGGCATCGCTCCTTTGTCGACCAAACAAGATGAAAGAGCATGCTGGAGTAACTGTGTGCCATAATTACCTTCTTTTAGAAATGCCACTACCGTGGCATGGCTGCATTTTTTATCAATAACCCACACCTGCGCGCATCGGTCGCAGGCTCCCTCGTCGCTGGGTGTGGGCTACACAGAGAATCATCGCTACCGCGATGAATACGGTCAAACACAGCGACTATACCAAATTTGTTCTTAACCCCAGCCAGTTTTCATCTTATTAATAATTTCTTGCCAAAAATGAATACTCTTATTTTATTGAATTAAATTTTTAATTTGATAAAATAAAAGATAGGAGTAATGCAAAGCAAAAAGGTGAGAGATGAAAGAACAGAGGAAAAATAGAGACCGGTCAGATCAAAGCTTTGATGTAGCATTAGAAGACTATATCAATCATGTCGTTGCCGCTGAAAAAGAAGACTATAAGCCCGGTCTTCGCCCTTTCTCAGCGTATGAAGCAGAAATTCGATCCAAATTACATGAAGTTTTCAACTTTTTTAACACAGCCATTGCTAATGGCTACCGTGCGCTTATTGAAGAGCTTAAGGCTGAAATGGAAGCTTCTGAGTCAAAAGAGGACCTTCTCGCTCTCGCAGCGGTGAATCCGGAAAATCTCAACATTTTCGATGACAACGATGCCCTCGTAAAGGCTTTTGAAGAGGGTACTGATATCTATGAACTTCTCGGGTTTTCAGAGAAGTCGCTGAATGTGTTCTATCACGCAGTACGCCGCATGATCGACAATAAATCGTTCAAGAAAGCGCGCGATGCCTGCTACTTTTTAGTGACAATAGCACCTTGGGTACCCCAGTTTTGGATCTCTTTAGGTAGATGCGACATAGGGCTTGGAGCATATGATGTTGCGTATCAGGAATTTATCCAGGCAATAGACATCGATCCCACAGACAGCATTGCCTATCAGGAGCTCGTAGACCTTCTGATAGAGACGCATGAATTCAACAAAGCGACTAGCGTATGCAATGCCGGGCTGCAGATGGCATCCGAGCATAGCCAAGAACCATGGGCCGCGCCACTTCGAGCAAGGCTTGAGGGGATACTTAATGATGTTCAGAATGCATTTCGTAAAGTCAAATAAATCGTGCCATATAGGCATTGGAAGGAGCGGTTATGACAGAACCAGGTGGTATGCCAACTCATCATTGGACTGAGAACGTTGGGGAGTCGGTATCTTCACGGAATCAACCCGTGCCAACAGGTGCGGATAAGACGGAAGAGCCTTCCAAGGTCAAACTATTATCCCCAGAAATGAAGGGCAACTTGAAGACTGGAGCAAAGATAGTAGGGGTTTTGCTTACTGCTCCTGTGAGCTTGCCATTCATGGCCGGGTTTTATGGTGCCAAAGGCGGAGCTGCTTTATGGAGAGGGTTATCAAGGGATCTGGGTAGTAAGGATATAACTCCCTCTCTTGGAGGTGTTGTGGGAGCAGTGATGGACGAGTATAGCAATGATAAAGCAACAATTGGAAAGTCTTTTACATTAATTTATCGAGCAGCTGCAAATGCGGTAGTAGGCTCCAGAGTCATGCCAGAAGGAGGTGTGTCTCAACAATCGATTGAAAGAATCGAGCGATTTGAAGCGAGTTATGCCAATTTATTGGAGAACAAGAACTTTGATAGTTATCAAGTTGTCCGGGACTCGTTGGAGTCATTGTCAAGTGATCAAGGAATCGACGACAATGAGTTGAAGCCTGTTTTAAATAAAGCATTAGCGAGTTTAATGCCTCATGTTGATGAAGACAGAAATGTCAAACAAGCAATTGTGTACATTAAGATGATCGCAGATAGGCGTGAAATTACACTGGATGAGCCTGAGGGTTCAAAGGTAGATGTTGCCGTTCAACGTATGATTACTGAAGCAGTTAACACCTCTAATTTGGAAATGCTGGATAGTATTTTCACTCAAGAAGAATATGCGTCTAAAGCTATAAAAGAAAAAATAGCCGATGGAACCAAGCAAATAGTGCAGAACGCATATGCAAACGGATCTGCAGAGCAGAAAAAAGTAATTAAAAAATTTGGCAAAGAGGGAGATAGCGAAGTACAGAAAATTGTAAAAGCAGAGGTAAAGGCACTGAAGGAAGCTGAAAAACAAGCCCTTGGAGCTGGAGAAGGAGGCAAGACACGCTCAATATCAATGGCAAATATAAAACAGGTCTTGCGTCTGGAGAAGAGCGTAGATACCAAGCTCGAAAAAATGTTTAAAAAACGAAAGGAAGAATCTGCCGGTAAGTATATACAAGGATTGTCAGATGAGCAAAAGGCTGCGTTTGAAGTAAAGCTTGAGGAATGGATGCAGCTCGGAGGAAGGGACCAAGACAAGGCGAGGTGGTTTAATGGGATCCTTATTAAAAATGAAGTAACAGCATGTTTACAGATAGAGGATAAGGAGACGCTCATAGCACGGTTAGATGGGTTAACTAAAGAAGAGAAATCTGCGTTTAGAGCAGAGATAGCCAAAAGAAAAGTAGGACTACCTATTTTACCAGAAAATGTGAGAGTGAAGCTAAAAGAAGATTTAAGTAAGCTCGATGGCATCCTTTTGGGGGCTGTGAAAGGTGACAAAGGCGAGGCACATCGCAATCTTATTGATATGATTAGAAGTAATTCCGCTGACAATAAAGAAAAAATTAATTCATTGTATGTGCTGAGCAATAAAGTTATTGATTCTGATGAGTTATTTTCTAATGTGTTCAAAGCATTACAAGGTGAGCAAACTCCTATCCAGAAGGAAAATCTGCTCAATTTTTGTATCAATTGGGTTAAAAACGCAAATAGTGTTGAATGTAAAAGAGCGGAACCTAATTTGCGTTTAATAGGTGCACTGCCAGGCAATAATGCGGTTATAGAAGCTTTGGAAAATAGACAGCCAGAGGTTCATGCACAAATTCAAGCAGGAGATCAGTCAATCTCCGGCATTTTTGCTCGTGTCGAGAAGAGGGAATTATCTGAAGAAGAATATAAAGAATCTGCACGTTTAATCGTAAGTGATTTAAGGCAGCTACAGAGAGCATTGTTTTCATCTATTTCAAGTGCAAATGTACTCAACGCACAATCTGTTTGTCGTGATGACGAGAGACTATTTGTAGATTCAATAATGTCTTATACATTAGATCGAATGGAAGGAAAAACAGAGACAGAAAAAGAAAATTTATTGAAATTTTATGCTTATGTAGGTGTCGAGTGTGCGCGCAGTGGTGACTTTGAGAGTTCAAATTGCATTATAAATATGCTAAAAGATGATAAGCTAAAGGTTGTTATTAAAAATCTATTAGGATATCCAGTGTTTTATAGCCAATACATTTTTCTGTCTGAAAATAATCCAGCTGAAAGCATTGCTAAATATGAAGAAAATAGAAATAAACTTATTCAAGAAGGTGTTCACATAATTGTTCCACTGTTTACTGCTAAATTTACTGAGGCATTTTCTGATGGAATGCCAAAAGTTGTTCTTGATCAAACAAGCAAAAAATCGACATGTAATTTTCTCAAACTAGAAAGTATGAAGGGTGCTATTGATAGTATTCGTAATTCTGCAGAAATACAAACTGAGGATGTAAATACAGACATTGCTCGATCCATAATGCTTCATGGGCTGGCAACTGAGTTGGTTAAGTTAGAAAATCAAATAAAAAATGATAATACTCAGTTAGGAGAAATTGAGAAAGCAAATGCACTGGCCAAGAGAGATGAACGTAAAAAAAGTATTGAGGAGCTTGGAGGAAGTTATGTAGAAGCGTTCAATCAAGGAAAAGTGACACTGCTCAGGGCTCTTACAACTGAGCTCAATACGTTAGAA
>JAFEGS010000084.1 GCA_018239705.1 Verrucomicrobiota bacterium
TCGCCGGCCTTAGTGAAGAAGGCTTTGCAAAAGTCGGTCAAGCTATCTTCTCTATCAAACTTGTGGGAGCTCCAATGAAACTCTGTTGAGAGATTGCCATTTTTTTCTTTTTTAAAATAGGTAGGACAAAGTCCTCGCCGAAAGAAATTCCAGATGTTTTTTATGCTTGATTCTACCCGTTTGATTCCAAAGCTTTCCTGGATCTCTTGGAGCGTATTTCTTAATAGTTTACTGCCTGCTTCCTTAATCTTGGGTGGGAGTGCTGTTTTTGCAACGTTAAGTAGATATTTTAATGGTGGTATTTCTTTATCATAGGCGGTGGTCATATCCACGCGCCCAAGATTAACGATTGGCTTATCAAGGACAGTCTCTACGCTGCCCTCTTCAATTTCAAACTCTCTTTTTTCAGCTACAAAATTTTTCTCTACATTTCCAGCTTTAGCGAAGAGTGTACTTAAGATGTTGTTATTTTTAGTGAGGGTGAAGAGAAGGGTAACTTTATCGGGGCTCGCAGGAGCAGGGAGCGTGATTGTAAATTTGCCCTCTATGTCTGTCTTTCCTTTGTTGAAAAATGTTTGATTGCCGTTGTAGACGTTAAACGAACGCTCTCTAGCAAGCTCGTCATTGTTGTTATACAGTGTTGCTGAAATAATTGTACCCATAGATCCTCCTCTTATTAGATATGAACGATGGAAAATAGAGGAAATGTACTCCTGACGTCAAGAGGAATAATTATTTTAATCGAGTTATGAGATGGCAGTTGTTAGATGATCTCAAATGTTTTTAAATGAGAAAGCCATTTTCTATGATAAGACTCGTTAAAACTTGCGTTGCAGTAGTTCCATGATCCCATCTTCTTTCAGATTTCTTCCTTTGTACAGGCCTGTCATTTCTTTGTTCAAATAGCTCCTTCCGCTATCGAAAATCTTCTTATTATTACTGCTGAGAAGTGCCTTGATAAAGTAGAGGAAGAGCGGGATGCGCTCTGGATTGCTCTCTTGTACATGTGGTGGTGAGAGTGTCAGAAGGGTAAAATAATTTTCCACATAAACCTCCCAGGACTCATGTGCAAAGACTGCTTGCAGCATGGGTGCAGTGAGGTTTAAGCGGAGAAGCTCTACATGCTGCGCCTCAGATGTAATGATCTTTTCTCTACTTGCTTTTACTAAAAGATAGAACATAATGTCTGCAAATTTCTCGCTCTTTGTTATGAATAACGCTATGAGCCTTTCTATAACCATTTTCACGAGAGGGTATCCCTTAACAGATGCATCCTTGTTGTCAAAGGTGATAAATTGTTTACCATCGCCCACGATGCATTCAACCAGTGCTGCTGTAAGAGGAATTCTATGTTCGGTACTGATAGATATCTCGTTATGATATAAACTATTTGAATGGACCTGTACCGTTGCATCGGGCATTTCAAAAACAGCATCGATTAATTTGTTAAGTAGAGACATCCGTAGCTCATCATCATCCTTCCCGAAGAGTACTTTGGAGCTATTACGCATAATATCGCACATGGTGTGCAATGCCTCCGGCAGATGTGCATCGATCAGAAAATCTAGCACTTCGGTAAAGAGGGCATGTTGTTCTTGAGGTTGAAGAGGGTTGTTTTTCCATGCAAGAGTATGGGTCATCAATATCGTTTTATAGCAGTGGTGAGGATAGAGTTTAAAGAGACCAAGCTTTTCTATAAAGCGGTCGTAGAGCAATTTTGCAGCGTGTATATTGTTTTGGTATACTTGGGCAGTGCAGCAGCTTTTGCGAGAAAAAACCATTTTCTCAAAAATAGGTACCACGAGCTCTCTCTTAGGGTTTCCTCTCAAGATGCCACCGATCAGCTGCGCTACAATTTCTAGTCGTACACTATTCTCTTTTTCGTCCCCGGATGGTGCATCAAGCAGTGTGTGCATGATTGTAACAGCCATTTCAAAAAAATGGCTCTTCCAGCGCTCCAAATTCACTGGATTTGCCTGTTTCGTGTTCTTTGTTTCCACTTGATCGGTCTCGCACCACAAAAGAGTGTCTATGGAATTCTTTGCGAGCTCTTTGTGGCCTTCTGTGATAACTACACAATAGGTGAGCCCAGACAGCGATTCAAAAAATGATTTTACGCTATCGTTGTATGTACAGAGTATTTGGATTGCACGGCTTGTGGCAGCTTTTTCTTTTTCTGACTGTAGTTCTAATTTTGGAAGAAGCTCTTTATAAAAGTTGAAGGCATTTGTTTTGAGCAGTACGTCAGAGGCCTTAATGGATCGCTCGAGCACACCATCTAAAAAGCTCGCATACGCAAGTGGTAGCTCCTCTTTTGAAAAAATTTTGCCGATCTCTTTATGATCGAAAATAGAAGGCTCATTCAAGATCCGTACGCTATCAATGAGTTTCTCTCTGTTCAGTGAAGCTGCGACTGCCTTTTTCTTATTTTGTACACAGCCTAAAAGTGCCTTTAGCCAAAAGAGCAGGCTCTTTTCGTCAAAGTGCGGCGCGCAAGCGTTTAACAGATGGCAGCATCCCTCTGCAGTAATAGGAGAGTATTTTTTCAGCTCATTGGCTTTTTCCCACAAAGTGCTATCTTCGCTAACTGCCTTTTCTAGAATGAGAGATATCTTGTCAAAGTCCTGAATGCGGCAGAGAGCCACATCTAAGGCTATTTTAAAGCATGGCACTGCTGTATTGAGTGGAAGAAGGGAAAGGGCCAGAAGGTCCTCATCGAGTAGTTCTGGATCATCTGGAGCAAATGCTCCTCGATGAAGAAAGTAATGGGGGACTTTATCTTTTGCTGCTTTTGTACAGACAGTCTTATTAAAGCTTTTCAGTACAGGCTTTGATATGCAATGTTCGAGCAGCGAAAGTGTAAGCTCTTGATCACTGAGGAGGGCCTGGTTCATCCACTGGTTCAGAATTTCGTCTGCTTCGTTAGGTAGAAACAGGGCTTTGATTTCTTTGGCGATGGTGGGAGCGACTTTTCGCAAGGCTATGGGAGCAAGCCGCGTAGCATCTTGAATAAAGGCCCATGCGATATCAGTAGATGGTTTTTTTTCTTGCATGGCCCTTTTAGTTAGGTCAAACTCAGTCAAATCTTTCAAAGCAAGCTGTTCATTGATTTTGGAAATGAATACGAAAAAGGGCCCAAAGGAAGGGCTTGATTGCGAAAGTGCCTTTTCAGTATGATCAAGAGGCGATTGATCCAATGATAGGCTGGCAAGGTGGTTTGTGATGCCTTTGCCAGCAGAAAAGGTGATTGCAACATCGGGGCCAATGGCATTTGAGAAAACAAAGGTGATTTCTTGATTGAAAATAGTACTGATTTTTTTAAAAGCCAGTTCTCGAATCATGTATCGGAAGTGATTAAGATCTTCTACTCGAATATCATTAATGATAGGAAGCATATAGAGAAGAGATTCTACCACGATCGTGCTCACTTCCTCTAAAGAGGCAGCTGGAATCAAGAAATGGTAAGAGGTATTGCCATTCAACGCTGTATCATCATCTATAGCGATCTTTCCTTTCATGAACGAGATGAGCTGTACAATCGAAAACTGCATGCGAAAATAGATGGAATCTGTCACTCGGTCAAAAGTGAAAGGAAAATAGGGCCCATAGGCATAGAGGAGTGAGTTAAAAGTGGCCAAAACATCACTTCTTTTCCATTCAGGAATTGTTCCCCACTCCTTTTTTATACCTATTAGACCATAGGGAGGAACAGGAGCAAAATAAGCCAAATCGCGTTGTAGTGGATGCATATGATATCCATAGAAGATGGTGAAAACGATCAAAGAAGGATAACGAAAATAGGCGATAGAAGAAATAAAAGAAATAATTTTAACTTTTTTGACATGTGTCGCAATACATCTGTTGCATTTCTAATGCCACTAGCTAGTTTTGAGTTACTTTCAATCTTCCTTTATTAGACCTATAAACTTCACAATTCAGATCCTTGTGATACTGCCTGATTTTGTCGCGGATAAAGTCCCTCATTGCATATGATTCATTTCTGTTATGGTTCCCTTTTCCTGTTATTAGAGTAATTTCGTCCCTGTTATTGTTTGAACTCTCTAGATACAGAACAAAAGAAATATAAGCCGCTCCATGAGTAAAACCGTGAAAGTTTAAAGTGCCATTATCTTCTTTCACGTTGAGGTACGAGGTAAAGAGTAGTTTGGCTTGGGTCATGCGTCCAACGTTCACTAACAGATCAATTAAAGAATTAATTATCATCTCGTCCGGCAGCACGTTTGCCCTCCTCATTTCCTCTAGCACATCGTAGGCACCCCTCACGTCCCCTTGTCTTACAAAGAGATTGAGCAAAGAATTGAAGGTCACCGTGTCCGGCAGCACATTTGCCCTCTTCATTCCATCGAAACAAGCGTAGGCGGCATCCACGTCTCCTATTTTTACAAAAAGATGGATCAAAGAAGTGAAGGTCACCATATTCGGTAGTACATTAGCCTTCTTCATGTCCTCGAAACAGGCATAGGCGCCCCTCACGTCTTCTTTTTTTACAAAAAAATTGAGCAAAGAATTGAAGGTCACCCTGTCCGGCAGCACATTTGCCCTCTTCATTCCCTCAAAACATGCGTAGGCGGCATCCACGTCTCCCATTTTTACAAAGAGATTGATCAAAGAATTGAAGGTCACCGTGTCCGGCAGCATATTTGCCTTCTTCATTTCCTCTAGCATATCGTAGGCGCCCCTCACGTCCCCTTTTCTTGCAAAAAGATTGATCAAAGCATTGAAGGTCATCACGTTAGGCCGCACATTTGCCCTCTCCATTTCTTCTAGCACACTGTAGGCGCCGGCTTCATTTAACTGCCGGACATACATGTTCAGTATGGGAGTAAATGAAAAGGCGTCTGGGTGTAAATTTCTTCTTGGTAGTTCATCTAAAATTTCCCAGCATTTCCTTACATCGCCTCTTTTTGCAGCTTCTTTAATGCGAATATTATGCTGGACTAGTTGCGGATTAGACCACCCTTTTGCAGCTTGAGGTCTTAGTTGACCCATTGGCCTGAATACCTTTTTCGTTTCATGGCCTACTTTCCACTTCCTGCCCTGCCAGATCGATTCTTGACTTGCCTCCTGACATGATGTAGTACGCGTTGGACCGCCATAAAATAAATCATTACTAATATTATGCATAATAAAACCTAAATTGAACAGATAGTATAAGGGTGAAGGTGTGTATTATACAATTCATTTTTTAACAGACATCCCTTTTATCATGACTTCGTTTAAGATCTCTCTTCCTCTTCTAGCGACTGTTTTATCATCGAGCGCACTGAGTGTGTCTCTATAAGGCCCAAAGAGCTTTTCGAGAATTTCTACAGTTTTACCTGCCTTCACAGGAGGGCACGTCAAAAGGCGAGCGTAGCGGGTGAGGTACTCTTCCCAAGCGTTCATTTTGATGATCTTTTGTAGTAAGGGCGTAGTGAAGCAAAATCCGAGCATTTCTACATACTCATCAACATTTTTGAAGGTATGGTACGTAGCGG
>JAFEGS010000085.1 GCA_018239705.1 Verrucomicrobiota bacterium
AATGCAGAGCGAAAAGAAGATCATCTGCAGGCGAAATACCGATGTTTTTGCAACGACGAGGCCCCATACTTTAACGTTTTCAGGCTGGGCTGCAGTCTCTTCTCCTGCCGGAAGTTCTGAAAAACGGGCGCGGTCCGGAATTACAGTGACATCGTCGTAATTAAGGCCCGGTACAGAGCTTGCAACCAGTCGTCTGATCTTTGTGATAAGGTGGCTGTTAGGGTCATCAAGGATCCCTGTGTGTTTGACATATACGGAAGCGGTGACTTTACCTTTTGGAGCGTTTGGATTGAGCGGATCCTCTTCCGGGAAGGAGAGCTGCACATCTGCATCGACAATCCCATCGATTTTCCGGATAGTATTGGCAATTTGGTCCGCAAGCCCTGCCCGATACCGAATTTTTTCCTGCAGATCGGATGGGACGAGGCCTCCTGCGGAAAAGAGCTCGAGGAGATTTTCTGAGCGTCGTCTTGGAAGGCCGTTGGCGTTGAGGATTGACATAGCGAGAGTAGTATCTGAAGAGTCTACGGCAATATCCCATAGCACCGTCTTCGATCCACCGCCTGTGGCAGCCTTTTCTTGAATTTTGTAGCTTTTGATATTTCTGTTGGCTAGAAGCACCATGATTTCATTGGCCTCTCTCTCATCCAGGCCATTGACGATGGTTGTCGTTGATTCACAGCCGGTTATTCCGAATGAGGCAATACCCATAAAGAGCAAAAGAAGCAGGACTTTTTCTGAAAAAAGGGAAGAGAAGAGCTGCCGTACCAGGCCCGTAAGCTCAGTAGCCGGAGGTTTTTGTTCGCTGTTCGTGCTGTTGTCCATACTTATTCCCCATTTAAAAAAAAAGAAATTAACCTATCTTTCTGTCTGTTTCATACTTGTTATCTATTTTTTTGTCCACATTTCAACAGCTGTCTCAATTCTTCTTGTGCTGGCTTTGGCAAGCTCGCTGATTTTTCAATGTTTTGTAGCTCAGGCAAGAGATGTGGAGGCAGATTTTCGCAGGCCAAAATGAGGTAGGTAGCAAGCTGCTCTTGTTTTTGTACCTCTTTATCTTGCAGCTGAGAGAGGATCTCCTTTCCTATACGCTCACTTGCTGGAAAGGCACACAAGGCAACTGCTGCTCGTTCATTGTCAAGAGTAAGAGGTCTACCGGCTAGTACCTGAAGGCAAAACTGCTCTGCCTTTTCTCCTATTGCCGCAAGGGCGCTCATAGCGGCGCTTTCAATTTCAAAATCATGTTTTGAAAGCATGTAAAAAAGCGGCTTTATTGCGGCTTCAGCTTTGAGTTTGCCAAGAGCAAGAGCGGCTACAATTGGAGCCTGCCCATATCCTGGAAAGAGAGGGTCATAGAGCTCTTCTGTCTGGATCAGCAAGAGAAGATACATAATAATTTTTTCGCCAAAGCTGGCAAGAAGCAGTACCTCTTTTTCCCGATCTTCCTCTTCGCTGAAAATAAGGTCTATGATTGCAATCAGTTCTTTAGCAGCTTTTGGATCCTCATACTGCCTTTGCAAGAGCTTGTAGAAGGCGCGAGAGCGAGCCACTTTTTCAGCGTCAGGGCCCTGAAGTACCAAGGGAGCAAGATCCTTTTGCAGCTCCTTTTCTATGGCCATAAGCTGGTAGATTCGATCAGGATCGATCTCTTCATATGCACCTTTACCCTCTTTATCGTAGTAGTCGGCCATTAGTTCAAAATTGGCGGCGAAATGGGCATCTCGATGCATGAGGATATCGCGATCCTGCTCTTCAAAGAGTGGCATATTAATCTCCCCCAGCTCTTCGAAGGGCGAGCTGTAGGCTACTTGTGGCTGCGTTTCTTGATTGACATAGACTTCAAATGATTCACCTAAGAGTGCATCAAATAGTGTGCCTTTACTGTGTTCAAAATCCATTTAATGACTATTGATTACGATTTTTTCGTTATTTTTCTCTACAAAGAGATGGGAGTTATAGCTCGATCGTACAAAGGGCCCTGCATAGAGGTTGGGAATACCGAGAGACTTGCCGATCTGCTCATATTCCAAAAAAACATCAGGATGTATAAATTCTTTTACAGTAAGCTTTTTGCGGCTCGCCTGCAGGTACTGCCCTATGGTTACAATGTCACACTGTGCTTCTGCTAGATCCTGGAGGGTTTGTGTGACCTCTTCTTTAGTCTCTCCCAGCCCGATCATGATACCAGATTTGACGAGCTGTTTGCTCTTTTGTTTTTTTACATAGGATAGCAGTGAAAGAGAGCGATCGTACGTAGCTTTGTGGCGTATCTGTGGGGTGATTCTTCGCACTGTCTCGATATTGTGGTTGAAGATCTCAGGAGCCTCTTCAATGATGAGGTCGAGGGCGCTGAAATTTCCCGCAAAGTCAGAGGTAAGCGTCTCCACGGTAATGGCTGGAAGTCTCTTTCGAACAGCCTGTAATACCTCAACCAGGTGCTTTGCCCCGCCATCGGGAAGGTCGTCTCTTGCTACCATGGTGATAACCACATGGCGAAGGCCAAGCTCATATGCCGACTCAGCTACCCTTTCAGGCTCATTACCATCTAGGGCCTTAGGCTCTTTTGCAAAGTCGATATCGCAAAAGCCGCAGTTTCGCGTGCATTCTTTGCCCATCACGAGAAAAGTGGCAGTTTTTTTTGAATAGCATTCCAGGAGATTGGGGCATTTTGCCTCTTCGCAGACGGTATGCACGCGATTACTGTTGATAACACCATGCGTCTCTGACAGAGGTCGTAAAACCGGCAGGGGGCGATGCAGCCACTTTGGAAAGCGGCCTGAAGAGACTACTGCTCCCGCCTCACTTACTTTTGGTCGTGTATCAAAATTATCGCGTAGTGACATCTCTATCCGTGTGCTGAGGGCTGCAGCCAGTGAAGAGGCATTCCTTCAGCAATGAAGGCGCTTTCCATCCATGCCTCAGAGAGGGTGGGATGGGCGTGGATGGTTTCAGTGATGCTCTCTACTGTAAGTTCGTTCGTGATGGCAAGCGTTATAGGGGCTAAAAGGTTCCCTGCTTCGTGCCCGACCACCTGAGCGCCCAGAATCTGGCCTGTATCTGCATCTACGACAAGCTGTGCAAACCCCTCTGTTTGGAAGGTGACCTGTGCTTTGCCCAGGGCTTGCATCGGATAGGAGGAGAGCTTTGCGTTGTATCCGCGTTTTTTCGCCTCTTCCAGGCAGAGACCGCAGCTTCCAATTTCCGGAATAGTGAAAATCACCCCTGGAACTGCATCGTAGTTCATCCTAGCCTTCTCACCAAGAATGTTACTTACAGCTACAAAGCCCTGATGTGTGGCTGTGTGGGCATATAGCGTTTTGCCGCTGACATCGCCAATGGCATAGATGCCGGGGACGTTGGTTCTCATTTCGTCATCTACTTCAATAGAGCCCTTCTTAACAATAACACCGGCTGCCTCTAGGCCTAAACTATCGCTGTTAAGCGCTCGGCCAATAGCTACCAAGGCAATATCTGCTTCGACATTTTTATCTCCTTGCAGGCGTACAGTAACGCCATTAGACCTCTTTTCAATTGCTTGAACGGGAGAGGAGGTAAGAATTTCGATGCCACGTTTTTGAAATGATCGATTAAGGGCTGTAGAAATAGTGGAGCATTCAAGGGGCAAAATGCGCTCCAGTGCTTCAATGAGCGTCACCTTTACGCCAAGCTCTGCATAGAGAGAGGCAAACTCACAGCCAATTACGCCGCCACCGACAATGGCCATGCTGGCAGGCAGTTTTTCAAGAGCGAGAATAGAGGTCGAAGAGTGAATGAGCGTACCGTCAAAGGCAAACGCAGCAATTTCTCTAGGCTCAGATCCTGTGGCAATGATGATGTTGTCCGCCCAGATGACGCAGTTATCTTTGCCCTGCACCTTGATTTGGTTGGCAGAGATAAAGGTGCCTCTTCCTCGAATAAGAGAGATGCCATTAGCCTGAATAAGTCCCTCAAGACTGTTTCTGAGCCTCGTGACAGCTTCATCCTTGGATTTTTGCATGTTGGAGAAATCGAGCTCTACTCCCTGTACCTGAATGCCAAATTTTTGCGCACGTCGTATAGAATGAAGAACTTCCGCATTAGCAATAAGCGCTTTTGTTGGAATACAGCCGCGATTCAGGCAGGTTCCGCCTACCTCTTTTGCCTCGATAAGGGCCACTTTCAGGCCTTTTTGAGCAAGTCTTATGGCAGCAGGGTAGCCACCGGGGCCACTTCCTAAAACAGCGACGTCGAATCTCTTTTCCTCCATAACATTTCCTTTACGTGTTATACTAATTGATGAATAAGTGTACCTAAGAAGAGGGAATAATGCAAAGGAGGAGTAGGAGATGACCAAAAAGAGCGATTCCCAAATACAGTGCAAGTTCTGTGAGGAGATGATCCATGCCTACGCTACGAGCTGCCCCTATTGCTATAACGATATTGCGCCAAGCGAGCAGGCGGAGCAGAAAAATCCATCGCACCTACTGAGAATGGATGATGAGAGGCAGCTAGAGGACAAAGGCAAAGAGGACGAAAAACCCCCGATGGCCTTCTCTCAAACTGTCTACATGCTTTTTTCTCTTGCGACGCTTCTTGCCGGGTCAGTCTTCTTCTTTTTCGGTGTCCTCATCAAGCTTTTCTCAAAAGAGGGCGTCTTCACGCTTGAGTGGAGCGTAGGATGCTGGCCCTATTTTGTCTTCTCAGCTT
The DNA here is from genome assembly GCA_018239705.1 of Verrucomicrobiota bacterium. Lineage (GTDB taxonomy): Bacteria > Chlamydiota > Chlamydiia > Chlamydiales > FEN-1388 > SZAS-6. Next base: position 4,687 of record JAFEGS010000085.1, read on the forward strand.
TGGTGTTGATCACTTGCGGGCTCATAACCCTTTCAAAGGTCGAAAAGTAATTCATGCCATGGTGACTATTTTTCGCCGCAGAGAAAGCAGCCGAGAACGCAGAGCAGAAACTCGAAGAAACTCTCTGCGAACTCGGCTGCTTTCTCTACGGTAATTTTTGTTTTGAAGAGTTATAAAAACTTGGCCGTGGCCTTAATTATTCCTCCGGTCCTGTCCCGCAGCACTTTTTGTACTTCTTGCCGCTTTTGCAAGGGCAAAGGTCATTTCTGCCGGTCCTTGGGCCTACGACAATAGGCGCTACCGGAATTTCGACTTCTCGATCCCCTGTCGGCTGTGCTATCTCCTCGTCATCATCAGAGAGATCTGATGCAAATGAGCGCGATGTCTCCCATTGAAGCTCTTCTACAAACGAGCTTGGGGTAAACTGCTGAGATGGGAAGATCTCAAATTTGAAGATTGCCTGCGCCATCTGCTCTTTGAGGTGTTGCGTGAACTTTTCAAAGAGGATAAAGGCTTCATGCTTGAATTCCATTAATGGATCTTTTTGACCTACCACTCTCATATGTACATCAGAGCGCAGGTGATCCATGAGCAGGAGGTGCTCTTGCCAGTAATGGTCGATCGTTTTAATCATAATCGAGCGAACGGCATTATTTACAATGCTGTCAGGGTCGTATTCAGGATTCTTTATGAAGCTGCGAGCTTTTTGTTTCTCAGC
>JAFEGS010000086.1 GCA_018239705.1 Verrucomicrobiota bacterium
GCACTATCTGGCCATGGAATATATCTTCTTGAAATCCAAGAAGATATTCTATATAATACTCCTTCCAAAAGGAGTATCTTCATGCAATGCACCATCAAAGAGCCAATGCCACTACTCGAAGCACTGCAGCTGCTCTGTCCGGATAGCAGCAAGAACAGCTTGCGACAATTTCTCTCATCCGGAAGAGTGCTCGTTAATGACAACGTCGTCATGAACCATGGCTTTACAGTGCATCCGGGAAATATCCTCAAGCTATCCGAACACAAAGCCAAGTATATACGCGACCTCAAGATAGTCTATGAAGATGGCCAGGTGATCGTCATCGATAAGCCCTCAGGCCTGCTCAGCGTGGAGACCAATTTCGAAAAAGAAAAGACAGCCCATGCCATTCTCAAACGACACTATGCGCCACATAAAATCTACGTTGTCCATCGGCTTGACTTTGAGACTTCTGGCTTGATGGTATTTGCTAAAACACTCGATAGCTACAACAACCTCAAGCGGCAGCTCTCACACCGGCAAGTAACGCGCAAATACCTCGCTATTGCTGAAGGCCATCTGGAAGGCAAAGGGACCTGGAGCTGCTACCTCCACGAAGATGCCGCCTACTATGTACACGCTTCAGACAACCCTCAAGAGGGGGAGCTTGCAATTACCCATTTTGAGTCTTTGGGAATACGGCAGCAGTTTTCTCTTGTAGGATTTACACTGGAGACGGGCAAAAAAAACCAGATTCGCGTCCAGGCAGCAAAGGCAGGCTATCCCCTTGCCGGCGATACGAAATATGGAGCAAAGACAAACAAGATCCACCGCATCGCCCTCCATGCAGCCACACTCTCTTTTTGCCACCCTACCAGCGGCAAGACACTCTCTTTTTCATCCCCAACACCTGTAGCATTCCAGCTCTTGTATCCTAATTAAAAAAATGCAATAACGTGGACTTTGTACCATTTTGATTGGGAGAGACCATGGAACAGCTTCCTGAACGCCACATAGAATGCAGCGAATGCAAAAAACCCATTGTTACCTGCTACACAGAGGTTATCGGGAAGACTGTGTACCGTTTAGGCATGTGCGCAGACTGCCCGGTGCTGCGCCGCCGCCTCTATTCAGGCTCAAAGGAAGAGGCGCATAGTCTTGAAGCAAAGGTAGCCGGCCTCTGCTGCGGCGGCTGCGAAACCACTGCCGATGAGGTAAAAATGGGCCTCCCTCTAGGCTGCAGCCTCTGCTATGAAGTGTTTGAAGATCTGCTCATCGATGAGCTCAGGCTATCAGAACATCTCCCACAAAAACATCTCGAAGCAAAAATGAACTCTCTTCTCCACGTAGGCAGGTCTCCGGGGCAGGTAACTGAAAGCACTGAGGCGCAAAAGCTGCTCTCGCTCCACCAAGCGCTGCACGAGTCGCTAAGCCGAGAAGACTACGAACAGGCCGCATGGCTGAGAGACCAGATCAAAGCACTCACAGAGGAAAAGAGAGATGGCAAACAAGAATCAACCTAACGACATACTCACTACTCTGAAAGCCCCATGGGAGAGTAATGACCACGTTGTGTGGCTCGCGTCGACCATACGGCTCCATAGATCGATCGAAAAATTTAAATTTCCTCAAAAACTGGATACCGAACGAAAAGAATACCTCTGCTCCTTAGCATTTAAAGATTTTCTTGATATTCCTGGGCTCAGTAATCCGGCTATTCTTCGAGCTGAAGAGATGTCGCCAATGCAAAAGGAATTTCTCATTGAACATTTTCTCATCACAGAAAGCCTGCACGAAGCAAACCGCGGCGCCGGATTTGGCATCGATACAACAGGAGAGGTGATAGCGCTTTTCAATAGTAGAGAACATCTCCAGCTGCAGGTCACAGACTGTATTGGCGATCTAGAAAAGAACTGGAACCGCCTGATGCAGATTGAAGAGGCCATGCAAAAAAATAATAGCTTCGCATTTTCGAGAAAATTTGGCTTTTTAACATCAGACCCCACGCACTGTGGGACAGGACTCATTATTTCTGCCTATCTCCATGTTCCTGCGCTCATCCATACGGGAGGGCTTCTCGATTGTGTAGAAAGAGAAAAAAGTGAAGGAATTATCGCGTCGGGCCTGCAAGGAAACCCAGACGAGCTGATCGGCGACATCTTGATGGTCAAAAATCTCTATACCCTTGGGGTGAGCGAAGAGACCATTATATCGAGCATCCGCAACGCCATTTTGCACATCGTCATTGCCGAAAAGGGGGCTCGCAGCCAGATAAAGCAACAAAAAAAAGATAGCCTTAAAGATGCCGTCTCCAAGGCCATAGGACTACTAAAGTTTTCCTTCAAACTTGAGGCCTCAGAAGCGCTAAGCGCCATCAGTATGCTCAAGCTGGGGATAGAAATGGGCTGGATATCTGGGATGAGCGTCAAGGAAGTCAATCATCTCTTCTTCGACTGTAGAAGAGCGCACCTTTCCTATCTTCTTGGAACCTCAAGTCCCACAGAAGAGATAGCAACAAAGCGCGCAGACTACCTCAGAAGGGTAACAGAAGCTGTTACCCTTGATTTTCTGCCTAAGAGTTAAGCAGCTTGCAATTTAGCTGAAAGTCGAGCCTTCACACGACCTGCTTTGTTTCGTGTAAAGATGCCTTTGTTCACACCTTTGTCCACGAGACTTGCAACTTCAGACAGCTGTTGTGTGCGCTTTTGCACATCAGCCTGTTTGAGGCTTTCCAAAAATCCCTTCAGGGCTGTTTTTATGCGTGAGCGAAACGCTCTTCGGCGCATACGCTTTTCTTCGTTTTGCAGCTCTCTTTTCTGGCATGTGGGTCGCTTTTGCTTCTTTTCTTCTTTACTTGCTTGTGCTTTTGTCATTGTTTCACCTGTTTTTACTTAAGCATGATACTGCTAAAGAGACATTTATGAAAAGTGTTGATTTTGTTTTCCCATTTTTTCCATACTACACCCACATAAACAGATCGCGAAATCAATATGTACATGAATCGTTTGCAACACTCTTTTTCGCTGGTAATACTAGGCTGCTACTTCCTGCCATTTTTTGTCTTTTTCTTCGCATCTCTATGGCTCTCTTCTCCTGCAGTCTTTTCTCTCAGTGTAGCAGCTATCAGTGCAACAACGCTCATACTCTATTTGCTCGTGAAAAAAAGAGAGCATGTGATGCAAAGAAGGGCTCCTGCCCCCCCTGCAAGTGAGCCTATGCCAAAATCACATCCTCTGAAGCTCGGGCCAAAACCAATCTCTGCCGCCAATATCATCTTTGATTTAGCAAAAAAATCTCTTGGAAAAACCCCAAGTTTTAACCTCTCTCATCAAAAAGAGATTGTCGATGCACTGATAAAAGAGCAAGAGGCCCTCAAAAACAGCTATGAAGAAGAATTAGAGCGTACCTCAAGCGAAAAGAGAGCTCTGCAAAGCCAAGTAGACAGCGCACAGCAGCTTCTCGATGAGAGAGAGGCAGAGCTGAAAAAGGCGCAAGGTGAAAGCGAAGCCCTCAAAACAGAGGTGGCAAATCTCAAGTTCGAGCTCTTTGCCCTTTGTCGAATCGATGATCAGATCGTGACTAATAAGTTGCACGCTCAAGAAGAAGACACCAAAGAGACCTTACCCCCGAAGTGATTGCTCCCCACACCCTCTTTATCCACACATAGCGTCCAGGTCTTTGTTCTTTGAGCAATTGAAGCCATAGTGGGTGTGTCTCTTCCTGCTGGAGCGCATGCCAGAGCACATCACCTGAAGCACTGAATTGCCATGTAGTAAATCTTTTTTGAATTTTAGAGGGAAGCCCATTCACTGACCGATCAGAAAAGGGCCTTTCTTGGAGCACTGCAATATCGATGGGAAACCGAATCGGAACACATCGATCATAGATGTGGCCTGTCTCTTCGTTGATGTTTGTGTAGTAGTGGGTGCGCTCTTCTAAAAACAGCTCAGCCTCTGTTGGAAATGGCCTCCCAAATGTCTTTTCATGCAAAATCCAGATCACCCGCCAGCCGATCGATTCATAGTCTCTACAGCGCTCAGCAACCTCTCGAGCAGAAATTGGGGAACACTGTACTTCTATAATAATTTTTTGCTCATAGCAGGCAATATCGGCAATTCTTTTAATCTCTTCAAAGTAGACCTCCAGGTCGCACGCATGACTTCCGATAGTCTTTTGAATAAATTGCTGTACAGATATGTGAAAGATGCTTTTTCCGGCAAGGCGGCACTCTCTTGCTAGAGCGAGATGAAAAAAATGGTTTTTTCTCATGCGCGAACGTCGAAGCCGCATACGCCCTTTGCACTCAATGCAAAAATAGTCGCACCCGGGATGTGCTGAAGCAACAAACACCTTTTTTTCATTGCTATCGAGGGCATAAAGTTGCATTTTTAAGCCTTGACATATAAGGGTAAAATCAGAAAAACTATTACTAATATTATCCCTTATTACGTCATTAAATTTCGAGTCAGGATGAGCAAATCAAGCTTTAAGGAAGTTTTTACATCGCAGCAGCAGCAAAAAGTTGAGGAGCTCGTAACGCTCGCAAAAGAGCAGGGCTACGTTACCTACGAAGAGATCAACGAAATACTGCCTATGTCCTTTGACTCTGCTGAACAGATCGATCAGGTTCTGATCTTCTTAAGCGGGCTTGACATTCAGATCCTGAACCAGGTTGAAGTAGATAAGCAGAAAGAGAAGAAAAAGGAAGTAAAAGAGCTCGAAGGGCTTCCAAAACGGACAGAGGGCTCCTCTGACGACCCAGTCAGGATGTACCTCAAGGAGATGGGCTCAGTCCCTCTTTTGAGCCGCGAAGAGGAAGTGGAGATCTCAAAGCGTATTGAGAAGGCACAAATCCAGATCGAGCGCATCATCATGCGCTTCCGCTATTCCGGAAAAGAGGCAATCTCAATTGCCAACTACCTCATCCAAGGAAAAGATCGCTTTGACAAGGTTATCAACGAAAAAGAGATTGCCAATCGCTCAGAGTTTTTCCAGCTCCTTCCCAAGATGTCACAGCTCCTCAAACACGAAGACCAGATACTCGAAGGACATTTGTTAGAGGACAAAGAAGAGAGCAGCGACGATGAGCCCGATGAAACTGAAAAGTGCCGCATCCGCACGCAGGCCTATCTCAGACAGCTGCACCTTCGCCACAACATCATCGAAGACTTTGGCGAGGTAATTACACGCGCCTATGATCGCTTTTTACAGCTCGAAAAAGATATTCAGGAGCTTACGCCGAGAGCACAGCGAAATAAATTTGCGCTCAGCAAACTAAAAGCCGCTGAAAGACGCCTGAGAAAGCTGGAGCTGGCAGCTGGTAGAAAACTGGACGAGTTCAAAAAAGATGTCCGTATGCTGCAGCGATGGATGGATAAGAGCCAAGAAGCAAAGCG
>JAFEGS010000087.1 GCA_018239705.1 Verrucomicrobiota bacterium
TATTCATCTGAAGGTTGGGTAAGATGCCGGCAAGCCGGCACCTAAGAAAGCTGTGGCAAGCCGCAGCACTCCCAAAAGCTTCGCTCACTCAAGCACTAAATTCGCCTATCGCGTCAATTAATCTTAAGAGACACACTCAATGACGGTACCAATAAATCCTCCTGATCATGCACCAGAATCCTTCGAAGATGTCCTCCGCAGAATCTCTGCAGGGCTTCCTCCCGACGCTATGAAGGGAGGGACGCATATGGATTTTGCAGGTGGGTCTTCGCAAGATGGGTTACTTGCAAAGGTGCTCGAGAAGGCAGGAGATGCTATATTAAGCTATGGAGAGGTAAAGCAGCTTCTCTATGGCGCGATTCAAGATCGGGTGAACAATAGCTTAGAGCCAATGACGGCGCCCTTTAGCGCGTTAGTAGCTGCTATTTCTGATGAAGCGCTTCTCATGAACATGTCTACTCTTGGGGCAGGGGTTGGCTCCTCAATGATGCTCGCGCTTGCACCGCTTTTTGTCGATAGCGCCATTTCGACTATTTCAAAAGTCCTGCGCTTTGAGTCTATGCCGCCGATTACCAAGAAAGAAAAGGCTGTAGAGAGCTTTCTTGGTGCACTCATTGGCCTGCAGATTGGAGCAGGTCTCACATCTGACATGAAAATTGTGGTGCCCATCCAGAATAGGGCAACAATTACTGGCATGATACAGGAGATGGAGAGGGCGAAAGAGGAGTTTGAAACGCTTTTTGCGGTAGCAGAGAGAGATGGTTTGGACACTTCATTGGTTGAGGGGTTTAAAGATGCGCCCTCTGATGCGATTAGTTTTCTTCGAAGTCTTAAACCAGGAGAAGAGAGCTATACACTTTCACTTCTCGGTGTGTGGGCGGCCAATCGCACGATTGTGCAGAATATCCTTTTTAAGCGCCCCTATGAGGAACTGAGGGTCCGGTTTGACAAGGTCAAACATGCTCTTTTTTATGGTTTAAAGGACGAGATAAGCGAGCAGCAAGCAAAACAGCTAGATCTCATCCAGCAGCTCCTTTGGGCTGCACCACTGCTTACCAATTATGAAATTATTCAGCAGCTTCTCGATGAGCTAGAAGAAGATGAAACGTCAGGCAAACCCAAGCCGCGTGCAGTAGGCCAGCTGCTTCTTTTTGGAGCTGCGAAAGAGATTCGAGTGATAGCTTCAGGGCAGATGACACCAGAATACCAGTATGTTGGGGTGATGCATACACAGCTAGAACATCTATCAAAAAAAATAGGCGAGCTTTTACCAAAAGCAGCAGCCGATCTGACGACAGAGCAGATGGAGGCGCTTTCAAGGGCTATTGTGGAAAGCATACAGGCGATCAGGGAGGAAAATCCCTATTCTCTCTCCATCATACTCAAAAGCCATCCTCGTACATTTCTCTACCTTCTTCACGTTCATTCGTTTCTCATAGAGGATGTGAGTTTACCGGCAGTGGCAAACCCATCTGCAAAATTTGACGAGGCGATCGGGAGGCTTTCAAAATGGAAATCCTTTCATCGCTATCAGCCAGGTGCACTGCAGGCCCTCCTTCGAGAGGCAAAAAATGAGCCGGCATCGGATATCTACCGCATAGTTTACAAGGCTATCTTGGAAGAGCTCTCTACACTTGAGCCCAAAGAGGCGGCTATACTGCGCGCATTACTCACCTCGTAGACAGAACCTGACAGATCTTCTGCTCCATGTCTTCGGGGCCTTTAATCTTCTGGATAAGGGTCCTGCCGCTAGAGAGCGTATGTCCCTGTTTCCGCTCATATGCAATACTGACATTGTCTAGCTTCACGTGCGTGAAGCCCATTTGCGCTGCAAAGACTTTGACTTTGGTCTGGTGGTAGAGCCATTTTGCCTGCTCCGGAGGTTTTCCAAAGCGATCCAAGACCTCTTCCCAGATAGCATCTACCTCTTCAGGTGTGACGGCTTCGCCTAAGCGCTGGTAGAGCTCCATGCGAAGGTTTACATCATTCACATACTGCGCCGGCAGGCGGGCATCAAAGGGCATCTCGATTTTGGTATCTAACGTCCAGCTGGGAGCTTTGCCTTGCAGGGAGTTGATGGTCCTTTTGAGGAGCTTGCAGTAGAGGTGAAAGCCAATTTGGGTCACATGCCCCGACTGCTCCATGCCGAGAATATCGCCTGCGCCTCGTATTTCAAGATCTCTCATGGCCACCTTCATGCCCCCGCCATAGCCGCCCGCGAGAGTGAGTGCGTCGAGCCGCTTTCTTGCAAGATCTGACAGCCGCCTCTTGGGGTTTACCAGAAAGTAGGCGTAGGCCCTTCTATTCCAGCGGCCAACTCTTCCACGCAGCTGGTAGAGGTCTGCGATGCCAAACATGTCGGCATTGTCGATGAGGATGGTATTGGCATTAGGAATGTCGATGCCATTTTCTACGATGGAAGTGGCCACCAGGATGTCGATCTCCCCCTTTTTAAAGCCGTGGAAGACAAGGTCGATCTCGTCTGGGTCCATCTGGCCATGGCCAACGGCAATGCGAGCCTTTGGGAGGAGCTTTTTGAGGTGCGAGGCAGTTTCAAAGATTGACTCGATGCGGTTGTGGATGAAGTAGGCCTGTCCATCGCGGTTGAGCTCGCGCAGGAGTGCTGTCTGGATGAGCTGATCATCGGGGCTTACGAGCACTGTTTTTATGGGGAGACGGTCTTGTGGGGGCGTATTGATGACAGAGAGATCTCTTGCTCCTATGAGCGACATATAGAGCGTGCGTGGAATAGGCGTCGCAGAGAGCGCGAGGCTGTCTACGCCGGTTTTAAGCTGCTTGAGGTGCTCTTTAGCCTTTACGCCAAAGCGCTGCTCTTCGTCAACAATGACAAGCCCGAGATCTTTGAACTCGATATCCTTTTGGATAAGCCGGTGCGTGCCGATGACAATATCAACAGCACCCGTCTTTACCTGTTCGAGCGTCTTTTTTATTTCGGCAGCTGATCGAAATCTTGAAAGGAGCTCGACGCGTACGCCAAAGCTCGACATGCGATCTCGAAAGCTTTCGTAGTGCTGCAGGGCGAGCACCGTTGTAGGTGTTAAGACTGCTACCTGTTTACGGCCATCCAGGACCGCTTTAAAGGCAGCTCGCATTGCCACTTCCGTCTTGCCATAGCCCACATCGCCGCACACAAGTCTGTCCATTGCTTTTTCAGAGCACATATCTTCTTTGATACTGCTGATGGCAGAGAGCTGGTCTTCTGTTTCGATGTAGGGGAATTCCTCTTCAAAAGAGATCGTGTCAGGGCTATCTGCGGGAAAGACAAAGCCTCCCTGCATCTCTCGCTCAGCATAGAGTTTGAGGAGGTCTGAGGCATATCCAATAATTGCCTTCTCAGTCTGCTCTCGCTGCTTTTTCCAGCGATTATTGCCAAGACCATGCAGTTTTGGCGCCTCGGTATCACTTCCTATATACTTATTGATGAGGTGAGCCTGCGTAAGCGGAACAAAGAGCTTTGCACGATCTGCATATTCGATGAGAAAGTACTCTTCTTCAATGCCTTGATAGTTTGGCTTTTTTTCAACGCCCAGATAGCGGCCGATGCCGTGGTTGAAATGGACGACAGCCTCTCCGGGGGATATGTCAAAGGCATCTTGGACAGAAGAGTGGTAGTAGGTTCTCTGCTTTTCTCTTCGAACTTTTACGCGGTTTGTAAGCTCTGAGTATGGAAAGAGGATGATTTTAGCATCATCGACGGTGATACCTTTTGAGAGATAGCCCCTCCAGAAATGGGGTTTGTGGATCTGCCTTGCCTGTAGCTTTGCAAGAAGAGACTGCTCTTCCACTTCGCTTTGACAGACAAAAAAGAGCTGGTAGTCGGCCTGTATTTGTGCCAGGCAGTCGAGAAGCTCCTCGCCCTCAGGCTCCTCATCTAAGTGGCATACGCGAGCAAAAAAATGGCCTAAGGTTTCAAAAGAGTGGGTGATTCGCATCGCACTAAGTGAGCGCAAAAACATCTCGAAGGTAATCTTCCCGCTTCCGGCTGTAAGCGAGTAAAATTTGGCCTTTTTTTCGGCTTCTACCTCTGAGAGCTGCTCTATAGGCTGCTTTGTAAAGAAGATGCGCTGCCTCTCAGCACATAGGTCGAGAAGCTGTTCAATGCCAAGAAACGAAGGTGATGCACGTGCTCCTAAGGAGGTAAGAGACGCATAGCGATCTTCAAGCGCCTCCAGTTCGTCAAAGACAATGAGGCAGGAAGGGAGATAGTCGAGGATAGTGGTTAGCGGCCTATCTTGTGTATAGGACTCTTTGGCCTCGCTTATTTCCACTGCGTCTGCGTGCAGTGCCGATTTTTGCGAAGCGGGATCAAAAATGCGAATAGATTCTATGGCATTACCCCAAAATTCAATGCGAAAGGGGTGGGGGGAGGTGATGGGAAAGAGGTCGATTATGCCGCCACGGACAGCAAACTCTCCCTTTTCGCAGACAACGCTCTTCTTTTCATACCCAAGCTTCTCAAGGAGTAAAAGGCTTTCCTGGAAGTCGCAGCGCTCGCCCTGTGTAAATGTAAAAAATAATTTTTTAAAGGAGTCTGGCGACGGGACCTTCTGGAGGGCAGCCTGCAATGGGCAAAGGAGTATAAAGGGGCCCGGTTCTGCTATGAGCGTGCGAAGTACCTGGATGCGGGCTCCTACGATGTCGGGGCTTGGCGCGATATTTTCAGAAGGGAGTGTCTCCCAAGCAGGAAATTCCAGTGTCTTGTAGGAAGAAAAGAGAGGAAGGTCATTGTAGAGCGTAAACTCCTCTATCCCGGCGCCGGTGAGAATGAGGAGCGATTTTTTCGAAATTTCGGCGCAGTGAGCTAAGAGGAGTGCCTTGGTGGCAGGCGAAAGACCTTCAAAGAGAAGAGATGAGCCAGATGCCAGTTCTTGGCTGCATTGTGCAAGCCTTGGACTTTTTGCAAGCTGATCTGTAAACCTTGAAGGAGTCGTCATGGAAGTTGAGAGGTAAGTTTTCGAAGAGCCTCAGCAATTTTCTGAGGTGCTTTGCCTGCACCTTGTGCCATTTCAGCCTTTCCTCCACCACTTCCTTCTACAATTTCAAGCGCGTGCTTGATGAGCTCGCTCGCTTTGATTCCATTGCCTACTTTGTCTTGCGAGACTTTTACAAAAATGTGCGCCTTATCGCCATCTTGAGTGCCTAATGCGATAATACCGGATGGGACTCTCGTTGAAAGCTCATCGACGAGCAGGCGAAGCTCACCTGCCGGCAGAGCAACAACAGATGTGCAGTAGTGGATGCCGGAACTGGTGGTGGCCACGGGGAGTGAGGAGGCAAGCTGGGAGCGTCTCTCTTTTTGGAGCTCTTTG
>JAFEGS010000088.1 GCA_018239705.1 Verrucomicrobiota bacterium
CGCTCTTGCCAAGAACGAAGAGATCGAAAAAATCATAGAAGTCAAACAATCGGACCCGAACCCTTCTCACGGGCTTCGTTATTTCCACGAAAAATATCGCTTGCCGGCTCTCCAGGTAGTTCGGCACTTGAAAAGAGAAAAGCTTGAGGGCGAAATTGAGATTATTGAGGCCAAAAACTTTCTTAAGTCACTTTTTCTCTGAAATTTCATATGGATAAAAAAGTAATACAGGTCCTTGAAGACCTTCGAAAGGCCATTGAAAACGCATTTGTAATTAGGGAAGCTTCTTGCCAACGTATCAGACATGGGCGGGGCTGGCTCCTTTTACATTTTATACCCAAGTAACTAAGGCGTTAAAGCAAGACAAATATTTGCAAAAGTTGTCTCGTAAACCTGCTGCTCAAGCCTATCGATAGATACTGTGGGACTCCGTCTATCTACCAGATGCTGATTGGTCGCAAATGATTCTATGATGTATTCGTTTGTGCGGTGAGAATAGTGTGTGAGGTCTTTATATCCATTGAGATTGTGAGTGATCGAAGCGACATCTTGAAAGTCAAAAAGCTTCACATTATCCAACTTGATAAGTTCTGCATATAAGTTTCTTTTGAGCTCAAGCAGCTGTAGATACCCTGCCTCATTACAGACATGGTGGATTTTATGGTATGCAATTGAATAGGGAGGAGAAAAGAAGTAAAACTCTACCTTACTCTGTTTTTTTAAAACCGGAATAATCTCCCTTTTGTAAAAATCGAGCGTGTGTTGAAACTGCTCTTGCTTTGCAAGCACATTTGTAAGGTGGTATTTTCCAATAAAGCTCATGAACTGCTGCTCATTTTTGGGCGTGAGTAGCTCCTGCATGGCATTCATGGCGATTTTCCCATCAAAGGAAAACTCTTTTTTATTGTGAAAACAGTGAAGCTCGTCTAAGTAGTGCTCATACTGCTCTACAGAAAAGCTATTTTTCAAATCAGAAATAGTAGCAAGAAGCACGACTGAATCTCGCACAAAATCGTAATTATACAGGTATTTTAATTTTGAAAGGAAACTATTTTCATAGAGATAGAAGGGAAAAGGCCCCTGGTCATAGCGAACTTCGCTACAGGGCACCTTATAGGAGCTCGTATCTAATGACCAGATCACCCTTTTGAGCTGTCCTGATGCGATTGCCAGCTGCAAAATCATCAGCTGCTCGCGAGGTGTGCTCCCTGCCATACAGAGCTTAATTGTCTTTCCCCCAAATTTTTTATCGATAAAACTTGGATGAAAATTTTTTGTCATGGATGACCCAATAATGACCGTATCATAGGTATGGCTCTTTGCAAGCGCAGGAGCCTTGAAACGCTCCGGGTAGTCGATGTGATTGAGGTACCAAGGCACTCGTATGTAGTGCAGAGGATCGATGACAAATACAAGCGCGCCCACCATAAGTGCAAAGAAGAGAAAAGCCCCACAAAAGAGGGAAATAAACTGTCTGTACATCAAAACTGCCAGTATAAAAATTCTGAAACTTTATGAAAATGGATCAGTGCGTAGACAAACATAAGGGCTGTAATAACTGCACCTACAGGGCGAAAAACCTTGAAGTTTGCCGCAAGCTCCATACTGTTAGGAAGGGTGAGAACAGCTGCAAAAAGCGCGACAATAGCCCCAACCATGACTAAGAGCTCGTCAAAGGCTCCTAGTGGTTGAAAAAACCCACTCAAGATGTTATGGGCAGAGACAATGCTATCTGCTCGAAAATAGACCCAGCCAACACAGACAGCGCACAATGTGATCGCCTGTGCAAAGAATCTTCCTCCAGGAATTTTTAAAGAGGGAAAAAAGCGCTGTCGAAACGCAGTCCACATATGACATACGACAAGAAAAAGGCCATGTAAAAGGCCCCACATAGCATAGGTCCATCCAAAGCCATGCCACATCCCGCCAAGCAGCATGGTGGTAAGCAAGTTCAGCGATTGTCTGATCTTTCCGCAGCGATTTCCACCCAAAGGAATGTAGATATACTCCTTTAAATACTGCGACAAACTGATATGCCAGCGCCTCCAAAAATCGGCAATATTCACCGCTTTGTAGGGCGAGTTAAAGTTGATTGGAAGGGTAATCCCAAACATCCGAGAGACGCCTACAGCCATATCGGAATAGCCAGAAAAATCAAAGTAGAGCTGTAGTGAAAAGCCCGCAGTAGCTGTAAAGGCCTCTGCGCATGAGATGCTCGCCTCCTGCGCGCATGCTGCCTTAAAAATAGGAGCGACGGCAAAGCTTAATGCATCTGCAAGAATCACCTTCTTAAAAAGGCCAATGACAAATAAAAAAATGCCCTCAGCCATATTCTTTGCCTTGATTGTAAACATTGCAGCGCTTTTGAATTGCGGCATGATCTCTTTGTGATGGAGAAGAGGCCCTGCAATAAGGTGTGGGAAATAGGTGATGAAGAGACAGTAGTGCATAAAATTCTTATCACACACTTGACCTCGATAGCAATCGACAAGATAGGCAATCTGGGTAAAAGTAAAAAAGGAGATCCCAAGAGGCAAAATGATCCCTGAAAAAGCGTGAAGGCATTTATAGCCAATAAGCACGCCCACATTTGCCAAAAGTGCCGCTGTGACTACCCACACGCTCCTATTTTTACAGAGATACGAGCCTATAAGATAGTTGCATATTATCGATAGGAGAAGCAGCGCAAGATGACTTGAGTTCCACCATCCATAGAAAAAGAGAGAAGCAAGCGTGAGGGCGATGAGCGCCATCTTCCTATGCAGCTTTGCAAGCCAAAAAAAGCTAACCAGCACTACTGGCAAATAGATAAATATAAATTCGTACGAATTAAAATGCATAAAAACATGATTTTTCTATAATTTTTTAGAAGACAAGTATCTCAATGCAAGAAGCGATTATCTCGACAGGCGCAGGGCATCATGGACTCTGGGTAAGAAGCGAGCCAAAGTCTATCACATGTGCAAAATAGCCTGTTTCTAGCACTTCCTCCTCCACACCGCATACATGGATCAACACTGGTAATCGAGAGAAATGCTTCGGCATTTTGATTCGCTCGATTTTTTGCTTCATCTCGTCTACAACCTGAAGAGGGATGGGTTTACGTGAGAATTTAATTTCAACGACATAAAGAAAGTTATGTCGTGTCTGAATCATATAGTCTACTTGGCAGCCCTCCTGCTGCTCTGTTTTTCTTTGAAAATAGGGATTACTACAGACGATATCAGATAACTGCAGTCCAAGAAGTGCTTGAATGGACTTACGATTTTGCAGGACAAGATTCTCAAATTGAAGAGCTATTAGAGAGTCCCAGCCTGGCAAAGTAGCAAGAGATCTGTCCAAAAACTCATCTCGTTCAATTTTACTCTTATTAGGTGCAATGAACTTGCAGTAAAATCGTAAATAATTGTCCCTGAGGCGGTATTTACTGAGTTTGGATTCCTTACCATCCTTCACATGCCATGTAAAATCTCTTGAAACGAACCCGGCAAGGATAAGATTTTTTAAAAAAAGACTAATCTTACCACTTTTTTTGATCCCCAGCTCTCGATACAAGTCTTCTAACTCAAAATGACCTTTGGCTAATATCTGAACGATCTTTTCATATATAACGCTGCGGTTGTTAAATAGATCGGCAAAGATATTATTAAATTCGCTAAACAGAAGACCCTCTTTTTGAAAACAGAGAGCACGTATGTTGTCGTCAGCTGGTAAACGAGGCTGTATTTCTTCTAGATATCGAGGAACACCTCCTGTAACACTAAGCATTTTTAGCTTATCATACGCTGAAATTTGTTCAGCTTGAGGCCCCCAAAATTTATTGCATACATACAGAGGAAGTTCATCCAGATGCATTTTCAGGGAAATTCGACCAAGGAAGGCAGGGTTATTGAGAATTTTTTCTTCGATCCAACTGGAGACCGAACCACATAAAATCAATGTCAGATCTGGATTGTTGGAAAAATGAAGATCCCATGCATTTTTGAGCTTGCCTAGAAAGTCAAAATCCTTTGTTCCCATCCAAGAAATTTCATCCAGAAAAATAATGACTTTGCTGTTTTGAGTCTGTTGAGCCAAATGCCAGAATAAATTTCCCCAGTCATCCGCTTTTACGCCCGGAATCCCCATCGTTTGCATCTGTCTTGCAAACTCTTCTCTTTGTGACTGCGCCGTTGTTTTTTTCACCGGGAGAATGCCGGAAAATGTCAGAGTTTTCACCCCCACCCGCTTGGAAAACTCTTGGACTAACCTACTTTTGCCAATGCGACGACGGCCTCTGATCACAATGAGTTGTGCTGTTTTCTTTTGTAGCTGAGCCTCGAGCAGTGCTAGTTCTCTCTCTCTTCCAACAAACATATCCACCTTAGCTTAGGAGTTGAAAGTCTTGAGAATAGCAAAATCGGATCACCAAATCAAGAAAATGTGATTTGGTGATCTAATTTTGCACTGAAATAACAGATCACCAAATCGCATTTTCTTGATTTGGTGATCCATACCTCCAATGCTTGTCTTCTGAGCAAGACAACTATTTGCAAAAATTGTCTTGTAAAGAAGACAAGCATCTCAATGAAGAAGCGATTATCTCAGGGTTATATATTTTTTTCCTATTGCAAATGAAGCGGATATTAGGTACAATCGCTTCAAAATATGAAGCAATTAGAATGGATATGGCAGCAAGCTGATTGGCCCACATTTACCTGGCAAGCAGAGGAGATACTCCCGCTCCTTAGTAGAGCGCGCTTGCAACAAGGAAAGCTTCTTGCCAACATATCAAACATGGGCTTAGAACTTCGAAACGAGGCAGGCGCTGACGTCTTGACAGAAGAGGCCGTCAAAACGGCTGAAATCGAGGGAGAGCTGCTTAACCGTGAATCGGTGCGCTCATCTGTGGCTAGGCACCTGGGCCTTTCAACTTTTGGACTACCTAAGCCCACCCGCACTATCGATGGGCTTGTAGACGTGCTGATCGATGCCACACGTAACCATGAAAAGCCTTTGACAGCGGCCAGAGTACAA
Organism: Verrucomicrobiota bacterium; assembly: GCA_018239705.1. Taxonomy (GTDB): domain Bacteria; phylum Chlamydiota; class Chlamydiia; order Chlamydiales; family FEN-1388; genus SZAS-6. Next base: position 5,017 of record JAFEGS010000088.1, read on the forward strand.
TCGTGGCAAGCCGCTTTGTTTCCAACGGGGTTTTCGGGACTTCTTCGGATAGAGGTGGGAGGCTGGAGAACCAGCGAGGAGCCCATGAAAGTTGTTTCAGGCGCCATGGGACGTGAAACTGTCCATTATGAGGCAGTCCCTGGTTCATCAGTAGAAATTGAGATGGAGCGTTTCCTGACCTGGTGGGCATCAAATCTTGAAAAAGAAGATGGCTTATTGCGTGCAGGGCTCGCTCATTTCTATTTCGTTACCATCCACCCATTTGAAGATGGTAACGGCAGAATCGCACGTGCATTAA
>JAFEGS010000089.1 GCA_018239705.1 Verrucomicrobiota bacterium
GACACCTCCCACCAGAGCTTGAACCAATAAGTCAATCCAAGAAGTGCTGGGTCTTCCAGTAGCAAAGTTCCACAACAGAACGCTCAAAGCCCCTTCGGTAATTGCCAAAGACATTTTATTTGGCCACATTGTCCACAAACCAGAAGGAACCACAAAGTATTCAATGAACCAGATGCCAGCCGCCCCAACGCCAGCATCCTCGGCTAATAAAATAGGATTCTTTAGTACGTCCATTACTTACCTTCTTTTGTCTTTGCAACTTTGGTTAGATTTTTCTTTGGTATGACTTTTTTGAGGCTCAATCCTACTACTCGGGTTACCTGTTCACAAAGGGTTAGTATATTTTGTATCAAACCTAGAATGGCGTCGGTCTGCATTTATACTTAAAAGTGAAGAAATTTTACGTATTTTTAATGAGAATTATGAGATAAATCGTTACAGCCGTCTTCACCATACTTCTTCTTATTGCAAACCCAACACATTTGTACTTTACAAGTTGTACATTCCACAAAATTGCACCCTTCGTCCTTTTCTATGAGGCGACCACAGCCACCAACACAGAGTTTGATTTCACCCGCTGCAACACGTTTCAGAAAATACTCCTGGGTCAGAAGATCACTGTTTAACCACCACTCCATTTATTAAAACTCTTTTTCTTCCTCTTCACTTTCAGAAATTTCGTCGTCAGGAACTTCGATAGCTTGGGTGTCAGCGAAATCTCTCTTTTTTAAAAGGTAACGCTTCTTCACGGGCGATTTCTTCATGTCATCTTCTATGAGACGATTCCTCAAATCCTCGTTAGTACCCCGTTGGGTCAGATTTCTTCGCCTACATTCTGCTCGCAAAGCAGGCTGCCGCCAATTGTCATATTTCTGGCTTCTGTCCCGCGCAATTATGTTGCTGGGATCAACTTCTTCCTCTTCTTCAGAGATGTCTTCTTCCGATTCTTGACTTGACTCAATTTTCCGCTTCTTTGTAGGTTGTGCGTTTTCTTCTTCTTCTCTTTCTCTCTCCTCCAATTCTTCACTCAACAAAGGAAGAACAACTGGAGCGGCAACCTCTTTAACGCGTTCAATTATATCTTTGGCCTTTTCGGTGTCGATCTCTTTTCTTTCCAACGAAAGCTCCATATCTTTCCTGATTGCATCCAAACGCTGGGCATTGTCGAATGCGGCTTTGGCTGACAGGACACTCTTCCATGTGTCGGTGTATTGGAGGGGCGGGCTGATTTCTCCGGGATGTTCGAAGATGTCAGGGTCAACCAGAGCAGGCATTTTTGGCAAGGCAATGATTCTTGGGGGGGTCTGTAGAACTTCCAGCTGAATGCTCCAACAATTAGCCACAGGCAATTCAGTAAACTTCAGCCACCCTTCGCGCTTTGCATTGTGTAGAAGAGGAGCACATTCCCCTTGGCTGAACTTACCGAATTCCGCAGCCACCCTATAACTGGCACTCATACCCCATCGACAAGGAAGAGAACTATATACCACACAACGCCAATCCTCCAAGGTTTCCTTCAGGCTCTTACAAATAGATGCAAATTTCAAAGCCTTCACTAACGCGTCCTCTTTAGGGTCGCTTTTCGGCTTTCTACTTTTCTTTACCCTCTCACTGCTTGGTTTGCGAGGAGCTACAGCCTTTCTACTCCTCTTCATTTCGTTAACATACGAGAAAAATTCTAATTAAAGCATTAAAAGGAAGGAAAAAATGGCAGCACAAATGTTAGTTGGAACTGCGGGAGCGGCTATTGCCGTGTACTTGATTAATAAGAGTGGCTGGAGCTATGACGGGATTACCAATCCCAGCGAAATTAAACTGATCGACATTGTTGCAGGGGCTGTGGTTGCTGCGGCACTTAGTTACGGTATCTATGGCGCCGGAGTATTTGACTCCAACGACATGATTTTATCCTTAATTGAAGGAGGTGCGGGCGTTGCCTTTTACCGCGTTTTTGCGCTTTCGAGTTCCATGTAATTTTGCTAATTCCGCAAAAATAAATGAAAGCTAAAGCAAAAGTTTTTTATTTTACTTTGCAACAACAAGATGGACCCTGAACTATTCGCCCCTGTTGGACAGAAGCTGCTGGATGGCACTGAGGAAGAGCAACAATTATTCGATCAAATAATCAAACTTCAGACGTGGAACGACGACGCCGGCTGCCACCCAAAGCCCCCTCCTGGGGTTCAATACGTTCATGATCCTCGTTGGTGGTGGCCATGCGGAAAATGTTGGGGAGAAAAAAAACTCACCATCATCACGAAGAAGCAACAAAGGGAATACATTCAATACGCAATGGCCCAAGAATATGGATATCTCTCCGAGAAAGGAGAGAGGAATAGCTATTACTGTGAGAAGCACCGTCCTCATAAACTATAAAACAAAGCTTGTGTTTTTCTAGACAATAAAGTTAAAAAAATGGACCCTTACACGATAGGAATGTTGAGTATAAACGCCTTTATCACAGTCCTGGACTTGCTTTGCACCTTTCTGTTACACTTCCGTTTTAAAAGCAAATGTGGCAAATGTGCGTGTATGGCCGCCCCATCTTCACCCTGCAAGGGACATAGCCCTATGGTTCCATTGGACGACGTGGAAATGCCAGAAGAAGAAGGAGAAAAAAACGTTTAATAAAAAGTCTTGTCTCCAAACAAGTGCCATGGCTTTTTTCTCGTTCCATCCACAGTGCGCGGGGTATGAGTCCAGACCTCTGTCCAGTATTTAAGATCCCAACGCATGTATTCCCAGAAAGCTCGCCGATGGTTGTAAAGACTATCTAATTGTATGTATACCCGTCGAATTGAAGTGAAGGGGCGTTCAACATCCGGCTCGCCACGAGAAGGAACGTTGTTGGTCCGGACAACAGACGGAGGAGTAAGATGCGAGAGTTGAGCCCTATCCACAGCCAGAGAGGAAGAAACCTCATGTCGTTTGTTAAAGTTCATCGAACAAGCAGCAGGCGAAGGGGAGTCGAAAAGACAGAGTTCTTTCAACTCTTCAAAGAATTGATTGAAGGTCTTGAGTTCAACGCGAGAGGAAGAATTTTCTTCAACGTAGAGGTTGTAGAGCTGTTGTTTCCAAATGTACCGTTGCCAATCATCGCAGTTTAGAAACAGATTCGCAAAGAAGTTCCCTCGATGATACTTTCGAGTCCATTCATAGCCGTTGGCACCGGTATTGCGGGGAACGGCGACGGGTCGTCCACTGGAAAGAGCCTTGAAGACATAGATCTTAGGGTAATTTACCAAAGGCGAACCAGAAACCAAACTGTAGAGTTTGTTTCTTCTCCCATACGTCATTTCTCTCGAAAGACTGCTACAAACAAGACTCCAATCCAACCGCCCCCCAGTGCTGTGTCTGGTTAACCACCGATCGGTAAACAAGCGCTGAGCTTCGGTGGCCCCGTATGGTAGGTACGTCTGGTTTAGGTTTTGCAGAAACTTGGCCTCGTATTGTTTGTCGTTCAGCTGCATAAATATTCTCTGACGCCTGATACCGGCAACACCCCAGTCATCCATCGCCCCAGCCTCAACAAGATTGCCACGGCAAAGTTTTTCGAACCACCAACTAGGAACGCTTTCGAGTGAGGCCACCTGATGTCGATAAAGGAGAGCGTTTTGTGGTATATTGAGGATGCTGACGCTTTTGCTCAACTCCCAATTGTCGAGATAATGAGCCAAGAGAATGACACCAGCCCCAGCAGCGTTTTGATTGTATTTTTTGTCCCCGCCAAACTCGAATTTTCCCTTTCTGGTAAACAGAGACCTCGACAAAGCTGTCAAATAGTTCTTTGTCCCGCACAGCTCATCAGGGAGTTCGAGGAATACAAAACGCCTTTCTCCGGGATCAGCATTTAGGACCATCCATTTGTTGGCGCAGATGATGGTAGAAAACCATTTCTTGACCTGAACAACATCCACTTGCATTCGACGTTGACGTGCGTGCGTGCCGGTGATCAAAGATTTCAACTTCCTCATGGCGTCGCCGTTGGCCACCTTGAACTCGTCCAGAAACAGGAGGAGCTTTTCTTCGATCTTGGTTGTGAAGTGGCCCGTAACGTCAGTACAATCGTTGGTTTCGAGAAAATAAGTTTCTCCAACCATGGCCCCAAGCATTTTGACGAAACTTGTCTTACCGGTGCCGGGGTTGCTGCGAAGAACCAAAGACGTGGTGTTGCCCCCAGGCTCCATGTTTCGACGCCAGATGGCAAGCCAATTCAGAATGTATAAATACAAATCCTCCTTTTCCCCAGCACACAAAGCCTCCCATATCCACTGCAAAATTGGAGCGACAGAAGGTCCGGCATCATGGAACGGTTGATGGGGATTGTCAAACCACATATAGAAGATCTCCTGCTCTCGATCAGGACCAGAGGGACTCATGACCTCATTCTTCAGTGCCTTTGGGGGAACCGTAAAATAATAGCTCATGTTCCAACTCCGGAGCTTTAACTGTAAAGGGAGATGGTCTTCCTCCCAATAAGGGTTCTTCATCCACGCGGGGCCGCGGGCGTAGGGAGATTCAGGAAGGGCATGATATTGCGTCACAATACTTCCCAGCTGGATATCCTCGAAAAGACCTCGAAAAAAGGAAAAATTCGATCTATCCACAAAGACGGGATGAAACCAGCCAGCCAACGGACGTCGGTCAAAGTATTGCCTTTCATGAAGGTCGTAGATAGGACGAATCAAGCGGTGGTAGAGTTGATGATGATACTTGGCAGCAGCCGATCGATCCACAGCCCAACCAAGGTAGGTGTTCATGTGGCGATCATATTCCTTGTTGTAGGTGGGATGCTTGTGAAGCTTACGCTGGAATTGCTGAGGGTCAAAGAATTCGGATTGAAAGCGTAGGCGAAGAGGACTTTCCAACCATACCTTTCCTATTTCAATTGGCTTTGGCGGCTTGCCTCCTTCATCGGCTTCGTTGGGGTTGGAAAGATAAACCTTGCGGCTAAAGTAGGCCAACATGTCTTTCTGATCGGTTTTGTAGTCCAAGTACACGGGCTTACTCCCAGAGGGATCGGGCTGGCGAATCACAAAATACGTTTTGCGTCGGCCAACTACATGAGCCACAAAATGGTTCATGTACTCCACCAAAAGCTGTTTGCGAGTGGCAAGATTACCTCTTTCATTTTCTGGTAGCCACAACGCTTTAAATTGGTATTCGGCCATTTCTTCATCGAAGGCATAAGGGTTCCAAACCAAGTCGGGCACTTGTTTTAGCCTTTTAAAGTTGTCCCACCCCGGCGCGATAAACCGATGAAGAACCCAA
>JAFEGS010000008.1 GCA_018239705.1 Verrucomicrobiota bacterium
AAAGGAGATAGCCCTTTTCATTGGAAATGGCCATGAGCAGATCTCCTCGAATGCGAGACTGAAGATTCTCTTGAGACAGGCCCCATTCACCTCCGGCTAAAACAGGCTCTAATACTTCTAAAAATGCATGTAAAGGCTCTTCGATCGAGAGCTCGCAAGTGGCAATACCGAGGTTCGTAGCTAAAGCCAACGCATCTGCCCTACTGCTACCACTCGTAAATCGAGACGGCAGGAGCGCTCCAAGTACATTGTCTTTACCAAGCGCAGCTACTGCAATGCAGGCCACAACAGAAGAATCGATCCCGCCAGAGAGCCCTAAAACTGCTTTACAAAAGCCCTGTTTTACAAAATAGTCTTTTAAACCCATGCAGAGCGCTAAATAGAGCTCTTGTCCTTGTGCAAACTCAGGAGCTGAAACGGCCGTTTTTACAGCAAAATCGTAGGCAAAATGGGCCTCAGAAAAACTGGGGGCCCTTGCAAGGAGCTCTCCATCACCTGAAGCAATCAGGCTTGATCCATCATATATGAGGCCATCTTGCGCACCTACCTGGTTGACAAGGATCACAGGACACTGAAGGCGCCTTGCAGCCTGAAGAGTTAGCTCCGAGCGCGTCTCAATTTTTCCTTGGCTGTATGGCGAGGCAGAAATATTGATAAGGAGATCGACGTTATCCTTTTCAAAGTGCTGAAGAGGATCGTGTGGGTAACGCTGTGAGCAAAAAGGGTCATAGGTTGGCCAGAGATCCTCACATACAGTAATTCCAAGCTTTGTACCGGCAATTTCCCACGTCTTATACACGTCAGTCGGTTCGAAATAGCGCCACTCATCAAATACATCATAGGTAGGAAGAAGGCTTTTGTCTTGAAACCCAAGTAGCTTTCCATCTACAACAACTGCTGCACTGTTCTTGAGTGGTTTTCCAACAGCGCTCTCTGAGCGCCTCACTGTCCCAACGATGAGAGCTATCCCCTTCGTTTTTGTTATGAGCGAAGAAAGCGCCTTCTCTACAGCGTCTATAAAGCTCTTTTCCAGCAGTAGGTCATCCGGCATATAGCCACAGATGGCCATCTCGGGGCAGACGACAAGGTCACAGCCCTTTCGTTTGGCCTCATCGATGCACGCTTCGATTTTCGCACAATTTGCCTCCATCGCCCCAATCGTCGGATTGAGCTGCGCTATATACACTCGCATTTCATACCTATACAAAAAATCACTTATACATAATAATTACTGTGCTTTAATTTAACAATGGAGTTTTGTTTGTATGAAAAAAGGTCAGCTACAGATACACAGTCAAAACATTTTACCGATCATCAAAAAATGGCTCTATTCAGAAAAAGACATCTTCCTCAGAGAGCTTGTGTCCAATGCGTGTGATGCCCTTTTAAAACGCTCTATTCTTCAAGAGAATGAAATCGATCCGGCCCGCATTGACATTACCACTGATAAAACAGGCCGCACACTGACCATTTCCGATACAGGAATTGGGATGCTAGGCGAAGAGACTGAAAAATATCTTGCCCAGATTGCCTTCTCAGGCGCCGAAGAGTTCATAAAGGCCTACCAGACAAATGATGCCTTTATTGGCCACTTTGGCCTTGGATTCTACTCTGCCTACATGGTAGCAGATAGTGTACAGGTACGCACGCTGTCGTACAACCGAGAAGCGACTGCTGTTCTGTGGAGCTGTGACGGCTCATCTGAGTATGAGTTGCAAGAGGATGCACGCTCTGCCGTTGGTACAGACATTATCCTGCACATCAACCAGGAAAATGAAGAATTTCTCGAAGAGCCAAGACTGCTTGAGCTCCTCAAGCGCTTTTGCCTATTCTTACCCTATCCAATCTACCTCAATGGCACGCTCATAAACAGTAAAGAGCCTCTCTGGCTCAAAACCCCATCGAGCTGCTCTAAACAGGAATATATCGATTTTTATAAGCTGCTCTATCCGTTTGAAGAAGAACCCCTTTTTTGGGTCCATCTCAACGTCGATTATCCCTTCCATGTAAAGGGCATCTTGTACTTCCCTCGAATGAAAAAAGAGATCGACCTGCAAAAGAACCACGTCAAGCTCTTTTCAAACCGCGTATTTGTTTCAGAAGACTGCAAAGATATCTTGCCTGACTACCTCACTATCCTCAAAGGCACGATAGATAGCCCAGACATCCCTCTCAATGTCTCAAGAAGCTACCTCCAGGTAGACAAGACAGTAAAGGGACTCAGCCACCACATCTCCAAGAAGGTAGTAGACACGCTCTTTACTCTCTACAAAACAGATCGCGACCGCTTTTACGAAGTGTGGGCCGATTGTGAGTTGATCATTAAACTTGGTCTTCTAAACGATGACAAATTTGCCAAGACTGCTAAAGAGTTTCTGGTCTGGAAAACAACAAAAGGTGCATGGACCCAAACAAGCGAGTACATTGAAAATAATAAAAGTAAAGCAAGCGATTCGATCTTCTATGTCAATGAAGAGCAGGCTGCGAGCCCACTTTTAGACCTGTATGAGAAACAGGGAATTGACGTGCTTATCGCCAAAGCGCCTCTTGACTCTGCTGTGATGTCTCTTTTAGAAAAAGAGCTTTCACCTGTGCAGTTCAAGCGCATCGATGGCCATACCACAGAAAGCATCATCGACTCGTCAAAAGAGAAGACCTTGCTCGACGCAGATGGAAGAACAGAGAGCGCCAAAATCGCCGATTTTGTTAGAAGCAGTATTGCTCCAGGAATTGATGTAGAGGCAAAGAGCTTAGCTGCAAGCTCAATCACCGGGTTTATATCGATGAAAGAAGAAGAGCGCCGGCTCAGAGACTACCTTGCGCGCATTTCGGCAGAAAGTCCCAAAGAGAGCTTTGCCAAGGCTACCTTTGTGGTGAATACCAATAGCCCTGTTATCACCTCTCTTTACCAGATGAAGGATCATCAACCGGAACTTGCAAAGATGATGGCCCAGCAGATTGTTGATCTTGCCCTACTGAGCCAAAAAGAGATGGATACGTCGCAGCTAAAAGAGTTCGTAGCAAGAAGTAATAGCCTCTTAGAAAAGGTAGCTCAAACCCTCCCAACGGAAACAAAAGTACACTCTTGACAAATAAAAATATATATTGTACCTCAGGCCTGAGGTACAATATGATCATAAAGTTTCTTCTCTCCTTTCTTCTCTGCTGCTCGTGTCTTTTAGGCGAAGACCTGCTGCCTGTCTATCTGACATGGCAGACAGACCCTACGACGACGATGACTATTCAATGGCTTTCAAAGCCTGAAGCGAAGGAAGCTGCTCTCGAATATCTGAAAGCAGATGAAACCGTGTGGCACAAAGCCACAGGGGAGTGTCAAGCGCTGCCACATAAAGCCCCATACAATATCAATAGAGTGTTCCTTCAAAATCTACAGCCCAATGCACAGTATCGTTTTAAAATAAAAGACAGCGAAGCCACCCATCTCTTTCGCACAGCTCCAAAAGAGCTCACGGAGCCTTTTAGCTTTGCTGTAGGCGGCGATGTCTTTCCTGACGATCTCCAGCCATTTCAAGAGATGACGAAACAGGCAAGCCTGCACAATCCTCGATTTGTTCTCTTGGGTGGGGATCTTGCCTATACAGCATCAGTAAAGAGATTTAGGCAAGAGGACTTTGACCGCTGGTTTACCTTCCTCTCTGTTCTCTCAAAAGATCTGAAAGACCAAAGTGGGTGTCTGATCCCCCTTCTCGTCACGATAGGAAACCACGATGTCGTTGGCTCTTACGGCCAGACGCCGGAAAGTGCGCCATTTTTCTATAGCCTCTTTGCAATGCCGGGAATACAGGGCTATAATGTGCTGCGATTTGACAACTATTTGAGCCTCGTACTCCTCGACTCAGGCCATACGCACCCAATTGCAGGGGCGCAGACCGAATGGCTTAATCGGGAACTGCAAAAACAGGGAAATGTGCTCCACCGCTTTGCTGCCTACCACGTCGCCGCATTCCCCTCAGTGCGCTACTACCGCCAGGCCATTCCTACAACAATTCGTAGAAACTGGGTTCCGCTATTTGAAAAATATGGCGTGCAGGCGGTCTTTGAAAATCACGATCACGCCTACAAGCGCACCTTTCCTCTCATTAGTGAAAGCCACGTGCCGCGTGGCGGGGTTGTATACTTTGGCGATGGCTCATGGGGCGTAAAACCGCGAATCCCAAAAAAGGCATCGCGCACAACCTATCTCGCAACAGCCCAATCGGTGAGACAGTTTCTCAACGTTACTGTAAGCAAGACCAAACGGCAGTTTAAAGCGATAACAGAAAAGGGCGTAGTCATCGACGAGTATGAACAAGTCGTTGATTAATTACTCCTTTTTGCCTGCTTCTTCGTCGCTATAGACCTGTGAAATAGCTGCTTTGAGAAATTCTACCTCAGCGCCATCTACCATGCGAACGATGACAGTCTCATCCTTGATCTTGCTGACAGTACCCAAAATCCCCATTGCAAGTACGCGGTCGCCCTTTTTCATGGCGCTTCGCTGTGCATCGAGCATTTTGCGTTTTTTCTGCTCAGGCCTCCAAAGGATAAAATAAAAGAAGAAGATGGCAATCGCAACCATGACAAGCGTTTGGGTAAAACCTTGGTCAACAGGCACACTAGCAGGCTCATCAGCCGACAGGCCAGCCAGAAACAGGCAAGAGGCAAATAAAGAAATAAATAATGTTTTCATAAAATAATCTCCAATTTGGGCATAAGTATAGACCCAGAGGCTATTTTCTTAATACGGCTATGTTTTCTACATGGATAGTCTGCGGAAACTGGTCTACCGGCTGCACAGCCTCCAAGCGGTATCCAAAAGCAATAAATTCCTTGATATCTTTTGCTTGCGTAGCCGGATTACAAGAGACATAGAGAATCGTCGCTGGTCCTAAAGCCGCGATCTCCTGAATAGTCTTGCTTCCAAGACCACTTCTAGGGGGGTCGACAATCACCACATCTGCCGAAGGAAATTTTCCCTTTTGCGCGAGCATTTGGGCCACATCGCCTTTACAAACTTCAACATTGGTAAGGCCCAACCGATCCACGTTGCAGGTAGCATCATAGGAGCTATCTGCGCAGATTTCGCAAGAAAGAACCTGCTTGACTCTGCTTGCAGCGCACATCCCAAACACGCCAATTCCTGCATAGAGGTCGTAGAGCACCTGCTCTTTAGAAAGCCCTGCCATTGAGAGCGCTTTGGAATAGAGCACACTTGCCTGAAGAGAATTTGGCTGGAAAAAACTGCTTGGACTTACCTGAAATTCAAGCGCTTGTCCCTCCACTGTAACCCTTTCTCGAAAGACTTCAGGGCCGTGAAGACGCATCTCATAAAACTGTGTAGGCTTGCCCTTTGCGATCTGCTGTACTTTGAGCACAATCGTCAAAAAAGCCCCCTCTGCCGGTGTAGCACAGGCTTTCATAGCTTGTACAAATGTATCGAGATCGTGCCTCTTCATTGCATAGTCGGGGTTCCCCGACACGGTCAGCATAACGACTCGATCGCCTGTGGTCGCTGCATCTCTTAATGTAAGCAATCTGAGTGTGCCCTGATTCTTGCCGCAGTAGTAGGCAGCAAGCTGTGTAGAGTCCCACCAGCTCCGACAGGCTGCAAGCGTATTTGCCATCCAAGGGTGCACGAGATGGCACTCTTCGACGTCAAACACTCTGCCTCTTGCATCACGCATAAAAAGGCCCAAAAATTTCTGACCCGATTTTGCTTGCGAGAAGGTAAATTCCATCTTATTGCGATATTGCCAAGGGCTATTAGCTGCGATAATAGGCAAAAATGAGGCGCCATCTGTGATATGCTGCTCATCGAAAAGAGAGCGTACCTTCTTCTCCTTAAAGGCAAGCTGGCTTTCGTATGGCATATGCTGGAAAAGACATCCCCCACATGAGCCAAAATGCTTGCACTTCGGTGCAATTCGGAGAGAGGAGCTGGTCAGAAGAGAGGTAGTTTTTGCTAGAAAGCTAGCACCAGACTTTGACTTACATCGATAGAGAGTAGCCTCTACAGTCTCACCTGGCAGTGTATAGGGCACTAAGACGATCTTTTGTTTTTCTCCACCCTGGCCATCTGGGCGCAAGACGTGCGACTGGCCATACCCTTCCGGGGATAGCTCTGTGATTGAAAGTGTTGTGTTATTGTCCATGGGGATAAATGGTATAGAAGCGGGCGAAAAACAAAAAGGGGAAAAAATTCCCCTCTTTGTCAAAGTAGCTTAAGTTTCCAAGAAATTATGCTTTCTTGACTGGAATCTTAGCTGTTGGTCTCTTCATCATTGCATGAGAAGGCTTCTTATGCGATGCATGGTGTGTAGTCTTGCTCTTTGCATGTGCTTTATGATGCGATTGAGTCTTTGACTTAGAAGCTGACTTAGAAGTCGACTTCTTTGCATGACTTGTGCGCTTCATTCCGCCAGATTTTTCTGCATGGATAGACTCTTTGCGGTAGTTTTTCGCAATTTTTTCTAAGCGAATTGTACCAGTTCTCACTCTTTGAGAAGCAGCCTTGTTTCCGCCAGCAGCTTTTTCTAGATCTACAGAGATCCCTGCGAGCAGTTCACGCATGTGTTTTACAGTTTCATTAAGTCCCATAGCGATTTTCCTCCTTGTATAACGTTATGGTTAATCTGTTTACTTATCCAAAGTGCACGTTATTGTGCAATAGATTTGTAATTTTTTTGCATTTTTTTGCATTTTTGGGCATGATTCGAGACCATACCTTGGTAAGTTCAAGCTTAGAGGACTATAGCAATAAGTAGTATCTCTTAAAGTCCTTGAGCCTTCCCTTAAGTCATTTGGAGCCTCATTTGAGCCACAAATTCCTACTGGTTCTGATCTTATACCACATCTATCTATCTACTGCATACACCAAAAGCAGTAATAATGAAAAAACTTACCACACCTTCGAAATACAGCTCAAGATACATCTAGCTGATGTTCACCTAAATGAGGGCAAGATAGAGGAAGCGCTGGGACTTTTCAGGCAACTGGTGCGCAAACGAAAACGGGAGTTAGAGCCGCAAGAAAGGGAAAAAATTGTGCAGCTCAGCTACAAGATCAGTCTGCACATAGATCAGCTGCTCTCTCAGGCCGAAAATCTCTTTAAAGACAAAAAATACAATCAGGCTGGCCTTCTTTACCACCAACTCAAACTGCTCTGTAAGAAGCACTGCTTACCTCATACGCTCTCAAAGCAGAGCAGGCGGCAATTTCTCTACTCTATCCATTATCGTCTTGCCTGCTGCTATTTTCTGGACGGCGAGTACCAAAAGACAGTATCTACTATGAGTGAAGGCGGTAATGAGTCCTACTTCCTATTGAAGGGGCACAAGAAGCTCTTTTGGCAATGGACCTTCATGAAAGGCGCTGCCTACAAAAAAATGGGCATCCACAAACAAGCTAGAGAGCTTTTTTCTGCTTGTGCACAGAGTAGCGACTGTAGCCTTCAAAAAGAGGCCCAAGTTGAAGCTGCATTTTGCGCATTTCAGCTTCGAAAAAATGAAATAGCTCAGCGAGAGCTCTCTCTGCTTAATGAAGAAACACTCTCTGACGACATCTTCACACATACTTCGATACTAAAGATACTTCTTTGCGTAGCTGAAAAAGAGTTTGATAGTGCACATAAGGCTTTAGATACGTTGACGAATCAGCCTGCAAGCCAGCATGCCTTCCTACAAGGCTATTTATCTTACGCTCTGGGCGATCTGGATACTGCAGTTATCCATTTTGAAAAATCGATCCATGATCCAGCTCGTGCTACTGACGCACTCTATTTCCTGGGATATATCTACATGGAAATGGCGGCAAGGAGCGCACTTTCACCCTTTCAGGAACAGCTTGTCTATATAGAACGAGCAAAAAACTGCTATGAGGCGCTCATATCCCACAGCTACGGCCATAAGAAGGAGAGGGCCTATCTAGGATTGGGGTTGGCCCTCTTCGCAAAAGCACAATATGAAAGTAAACAGGTTACAAAGAAAAAACTCGAGCTCCTTCTCTCGGAAGCATCTCCCAACATATCAGAAAAAATCCATTACGAACTATCGCTCCTTATTGCAGAGTGCTGTGAAACCGCCGAAGAGAGCCGAGAGCACTATTCTGTGCTTCTCGACAAGCGATACCAGCCACTTTCGTCATATCCTAAGGCATTTTTTATGCGAGGCTCTCGACTTGTAGAAGAAGATGCTCACTTGGGTCGAGCTATGCTTCAAGAAGCATCTATCATAGCTGCCCAGCGTCAGACTATCTGCCTCAAGCCAAAGGCACATGAAGCGTATCGCTGGCTTGAGATTTTGAGTCTTCAAAAGCAGATGCTTGTGGATAGGAGCTATAGTAGTGAAACCTTGCCCCATGCCTTACATGGCTTTTTTACGGACTATCCAGAAAGCCCTTATGCTAATGACGCCGTACATTACCTTGCTCTATTGTATTGGAAAAGACAAGAGTACGCACAAAGCCTTGATCTGCTGCAGAGCCTGCTCATCCATTTTCCCTTCTATCATAAGCGGGATGAAGCGCTCTTTTTCGCAGCACGAAATCTTGAACAGCTCTACGGAAAAACAGAGGAGAGCTCGAGGCTCTATCTTGAACTCTATTCCAATTTCCCAAGCTCTGTGTATGCTCCGGAGAGCTACTTTCGATACTACAGCGAACAGGAGTACTTGTCGGGAAGCGAAAAGGCGCTTTTACACCTCAGAAACATGCCGGAGTCGATGAGTGATTCTCCTATTGCAGCAGTAGCGAGCTTTTATGTCGGCTGTCACTTCAAAGAGCTCTGTCCTGACAAAAACATCTCTGAAGCACATGTAAAGTACCTTACCAAAGCTATTGAAGCTTTTGAGCTAGCACAAACAAGAGGTGCTGCTTTTCCCCATTTACAGCTGCTGTCTCTCTACTCAGCGCTGGAAAAAGCAAAGACCTATTTTATACTGGGCAATTACGAACAGTGTGAGCAGAGTCTTCTCCAGTTTAAAACGCAAAAAGAGCCGCTCCCAACGAAGCTTGTGCAAGAGAGCTTTTGGCTTCATGCGCGAATGCATATGCTGAAAGGGCAAAAAAACGAAGCTCGAGAAGAACTCGAAGCTCTGATAGAGTATTGTACTCTGATAGAAGAGCCGGCAAGTGAGCTCAATATCCAAGCTCTTTGCAGCCTGGCCGCAATAAAGGGGCAAGAGGGCCTGTTTGAAGACGCCCATGTTCTCCTGCTTAAAGCGGAAGAGCTTCAAAAAGGTGGATGTAGTCGTGAGCTGCTACTTGAAATATGGATCAATAAAAGCGAGATCTATCGAAGGGAGGGCAAACTGGAGAAAGCAATGGCTCTCTTGTCGAAAGCTATCAATGACGACTGCGCCTCTTCGCTCAGGATCCACGCTATGTACTTACGAGCAGAAATTTATGAACTTAAAGGCCGAAAGGACCTTGCCGCCAAACAGCTAGAGGCCATAGCTAAAAAGGGCGGCATCTCAAAGGATAGATATGTGTACGAATAGCCTATTTTCACTTTTGCAAGAATGGGGCGCTTGGATATTGCAAGTAAACCTTTCCCTCCTTGTTATCATACTCTGTTCCGTTGTGGCTGCAGCGGTCTTCTTTGAAAGACTGGTCTACCTTAAAAGAACAGAAATCGATACGGCGTCTCTCATCATTCAGCTTCGCAAGGCTATTAGTGATGGCAATATCGCGCTCGCTATTAAGTCGTGCGAAGAGACTCCAGGCGCTGTTGCAAATATTGTAAAGGCAGGCCTCTGTAAGCATCACAGCCCACGCAAAACAATTGAACATGCGATGGAGCTTCGCGGCCTTGTAGAAATTGCAAATATGGAAAAAAATGCCAAAGTGCTCTCAGTTGTGGCTCACGTAGCCCCATTAATTGGTCTACTGGGAACAGTGCTTGGCTTTATTAAGGCCTTTGGAGAGATGCGTGTCTCAAGTCTTGTTGAGATTTCAGCTACACAAATTGGCGAGGCTATGGAATATGCCCTTATTACCACTGCTGCAGGCCTTGTTGTTGCTATCCCAGCTGTTATTGCCTACAACTATGTGGTCTCTCGTATTGAAGCCATAACAATTGACTGCCAAGTGACAGCCGGAGAGATCGTTGATATTCTTGAAAGTAGAGAATAATGTATGCAGTTTCGTACGCGTTTAAAGACAAGTCAGCACCTTATTGACCTCACGCCGCTTGTCGACGTCATCTTCTTAATGCTCATTTTTTTTCTCATATCGTCAGAGATCCTCCCATTAAAGTCGCTGTTAATTGAGGTGCCGGAGCTCCCCACAGATCAGCCGGCAAGACTTGCACAGCTGATTGTGGTTATGGATGACAACCAGGTCATCTACATTGGCTCAAAGAAAGAAATTATTGATATGGGCTCCGTAAAAGATAGGCTGACAGAGCTGATAAATGCCATGAAAAGTGAATATCCAAACTACAGCCCTACCGTCGTGCTCAATGTTGATCGCCGCGTAGATTTTGGCGCCTTTATGCGCCTCTTTTCGCAGGTACAGGAGTGTAGCCCTCGCATACGATTATCGTTTAACTCGAGAACTTAAGAGATGCTTGAATTTGACCCTCTTGCCAATGAACTGAGCATCCGAGTTAAAACAAATCCTCTCGCTCTGCAGCGGCCTCTCATCAAAGCGCTTATCTGGTCAGCAGTATTCCATCTTTGCCTGGTGTCTGCTTTTCGCATAAAAATGATCGATTTCCATGAAGTAAAATATCCCATTACGCCCATTGATGTGGCTATCGATGATGAAGAGGGTCCAAAAACCTCTGTCGCTCTGCAGCAAAGGCAGCACATGCAACCAATAATGCCCATAAGTGATCCGTGCTGGGATGCTTGTCGACATGATAGCCTCAAAGAGCCATTACCACTTCCTTGCCCGCTGCGACGACCACTACCTGGCTCTTTGGGGAGTGTTGTACCTGATAGCGTTATTGCATCGAGCGAAAAGTCGCTCTCCACAAGGCCTCGCCTCTATCCGCTAAAGCTTAAATTTTCTCCTACTCTTAAAAAGCTTAAAGTTCTTGTCGATGGCTCATCCCTCTTCAAACAGCAAGAGGACCCCATGGAGCTTCACCTTCTCTTCTTAGCTCCCGCATTTTTTAGCATCAAATATGATGTACGTATCGATGGCAAAAGCGGTAAAGTTGTACGATGGAATAGGGAAAAGAAGCTTGGATCTACCTACGTACAGACTTGTGCTGATATGATCGTCTCTCATCTTCGCTTTGCTCCATCCACGCAAGAGCAAATTGGGGGTAGACTCAGCCTCTCTTTTCGCTGCACAGAGGAAAAGCTAAAAGAGCTCCTTATCGATCCTGAGGTGTTTGAATGATTGAACTGCCTGCTGATATAGCCTGCTTGATCTATCTAGGCATTGCCGTCACTGTCCTTCTCGGTATCTGGCTCTACTCACATCTAGCCTCGAGGAAAAAAAAGCAGGTAGAATTTCCTCTACAGTACCACTCATGCGAATTTTGCAACTTCACCTACCTGGAAAACCCTGCTGAAAAGCTCTCTCGCTGCCCGCAGTGCAACCTGCTTAACGACAAAATGACATAAAACGACCAAAAGGACAAACGACACAAAAGACGAAAAGGACGAAAACGA
>JAFEGS010000090.1 GCA_018239705.1 Verrucomicrobiota bacterium
TTGTTTGTCGTTTAAGTCGTTTTCGTCCTTTTCGTCTTTTGTGTCGTTTGTCGTTGTGGTCCATTTATGTCGTTTTGGTGGTTACTTGCAAATAAGTAATTACCCCACTATCATGCTTATCAAAAGAAAACCACTGGTTAGCCTATGTCACAGCCCTCTACACCATTTTGGATCAAGTTTATTGTCTATCCGCTTGCATTACTCGGCCTCATCTCGCTTGTGCTCGTTTTTATGCTGAATATGCCCCTGAAAGACCCTAAGGTACATGAGTCTGTCCGCGCCGGCGCGATGGCGATCAGTCAGGAAGGAACACCTAAACGAACAAGTTTTCAGGCGCGAGATGGCACCTGGCTTGCCTGCCGCATTTACCCTGCTGCAAACAAAAATTCTGAGCAGCTAGCCATCCTTGTGCATGGCTCTTCAGGCTCTTTTCGAAGCATGAACATGATCGGTAAACGTCTTGCTGAGAAAGGCATTACTGCCGTTGCCATCGATGTACGAGGCCATGGAGAATCGGGCACACGTGGAGACATCAGCTATCTTGGGCAGCTCGAAGACGACCTTGAAGATCTTCTGGAGGTGCTACAAAAGGCCTACCCAAAAGCAAAGCGGACACTTATCGGCCACTCGTCCGGTGGCGGTTTTGCACTGCGCATTGCAGCAAGTCCTTGCGGCCATAAATTCCAGCGCTTTGTCTTACTTGCGCCCTACCTCGGACATACTGCCCCTACAAATGTCTTTCCAAATGAATGGGTTGAAGTTGACCTACCAAGGCTGCTTGCCATCAACTTCCTTTCACAAACCGGTATAGATTGGCTTGAGTCTATGCCTACCATTGCTTTTGCCACTGCTCCTAACGCCAAAAGGCATGTCACTCCCCGCTATACCTATCGTTTAATGGTCAATTTTGGACCACCCGCCGACTGGCAGAGAGCTTTCCAAAGCGCAGCCGCTCCTATCGAAGTTATTGCCGGCAGCAGTGATGAGCTGATGAATAGTCCTGCCTACAAGAGCGCACTTGAGCCCCTGGGCGTAAAGGTCACTTTACTAGATGGCGTTGACCACATGGGAGTCCTCTATACTCCTTTTGCACTCAACACTATTTGTGAAAGTTTATAAGCCTATCACTGTGATGAGGATTAGAAGGCCGGCTCTTGTAGGTCACTTTGGGAGCTGGTTTCATATCTGCAGAAGAGATCTTAGGCTCGAAATAGCCTTGTCTCCTAAGGCCTTCATTCCAGCGCACGTTTGCCTGTTCGAATGCACAATCTACAAAATTTGATCGCCCCTTATTTCTCGCTATCCATTGTACCATAGTAGTATAATGGTGATGATTGCCTTGCAAAAATTGCGCTATAGACAGCTTGCTCTCTTCTGAGAGTGAATCTAGCACCTGATAAAAGAGCTCTATACTGAGGTTAAGATCGGTGTCGGCCATTTTCCCTATCTCTTTTTGGATATAGGCAACAGACTCGCAAAGCTCTTCAATGGTCATTGTAGAGACCAGATGCGCAATGCCCTCTTGGTTACCCTCTGCACAGCAGATCAACGAGAAAATTTTATATTCACTTTCTGGTTTTCGCAGTAGTTCCTTTTTCCAGGCATCTACTGGGCAGTGCCTGATCTTTTGCACGCTCGTGGACGATCCCTTACACCATACTCCATTACACTCAGTAAGCTCTTTTCTTTCTCGCACTGGAGAGGTTGTTTTAGAAAAAACTTCCTGTTCTTTACTGTTACTTCTATTTCTTGATTCTGGAACTATATTTTCTTTTTCTGACGATGAATCGTAAGAAATACTATAGCTGCAGTTAATTTTACTTTCAAAACTCATTCTATATCAATTTTTTTATTTTTTTAATGGGGTAACTAGTATAGCAATTTATGTTTATTTTGTAAAGCCCTATTTCCCAAGCGCTTAAAAGTAGTTGTAAGAAATTATTTTATTTTTGTAGTATGAAGATAGCAAGGAGGCTGGTTATGACTATCGAAAATGGATCGGGGTTTCCGACCCACGACAAGTATGATGGTACAAGCGTCGGATTTACCCTATCAAAGAAAATATTTGGACGAAACATTCGTATCGAGTCCAATGGTACAGTACACCTTGACACCACGATAGGAAAGAAGGTTCGCGAACTCTTTGGAAAACCACAATATGCTGACGTTAATAAAGCAAAAGATATCTTGAAAAAAATATCCAATGAATCAGAAGGTAAGTTCGTACATAGCGAGCAGAAGGTAGTAAAGGCTGCAGTAGAGATCATGGTCCGACATGGCGAGGGGGTAGACAAGCTCGAGCTTTCAGGACCAATTCACGAAGTATTAAAGCCAGTATTTCAGAAAGCTGAACTGAAATTCTACGAGGAATTAGTAAACAAGCCCGATATAGGTGCTCTAACTCGTAAGTTGTGGGTAGAGAACAAAACGTTTAAAGAGGCTCCCACTTATTCCGAGAGGCTCCAAATGCTCTCAGACTATGGCGTAAATCTTAAAGAAAAAACCCTCGATCACGAAAAATGCAGCCAAAAACTGGCTAAGGACATAGCAACACAGCACCCAGAGATAGATTCTCCTCGGCAAGTCGAGTCACTTAGCTCATTAATTAAGACACATTTAGCTACTGCCAAGAAAACCACCGGACTGTCGCTCCTTGTCGATCGAGAATATGTTTCCAGAGTAGCGGATCATCATTGAATTTCTCTCTGTTATCTCGTAAATCGCCTGCGTAAGATAATAGAGAGGCCCACCATTACCCCGGCAAAAGCGGCCAAGACAAACGCAAGGCCAATGCTCTGTGTAAAGCCAATGGCAAAGCCAATTGAGGGAGAGAGCCACCAGAAGCGCGAAGAAGAAAAGCGCGCCAGCAAAAAGAGGAAAAAGACGTTCACGAAACAGAAGAGCAGTGAGGCTTTACCCCACCATGGATTGTTCTCAAAGCCCTCTCCACTTTCGAAATCGACCTGCAGCGCTGTAAAAATAGCTTTTACACCCTCAATAGCGGCACTAGCAACCTCGCCCTTGGCAAGGTAGGGATCGATAGTATCGTGACAGATCTTCTCAGCCGACTTCTCATTGAGCCAGCCCGAGAGACCATACCCAAGTTCAATATAGCAGCTTTTGTCGCCGGTTGAGAGCATCAAAAGACAGCCGCTTCCCCTGCCATGAAAACCAATTTGCCACCTTGTCATAAATACCTGCGATACATCCTCTATCTTCTTTCCATCGAGGGATGGTACAATCACCACGATGAGCTGCACCCCCTCTTTCTGATCAAGCACCTGAAGGTGCTTTTCAAGCATAGAGACTTGCGGTGCGGAAAGGGAATGGGTCAAATCGTCGACATACCTCTTCTCATTAGGCTGTGGAATAGACAGATTGGCCCCTAAAAAGCTGTAGAGGCAGAAGATAAAATAAAAAATGGCAGTCTTTTGCATATTTGTGACGATAGCAAATTTTCAAAATAATGCAAAGATTTGCTTTAGCTTGTGTTCAAGACTGTCACGAAGCTGTTTAGACCAGCTTGCTGCCGTGTGATCTTTTGCAAAGCGAATGGCGGCATTGCATAAGTTTATTGCTCTCTGATAATCGTGCATTTGGACAAGGAGGTTAATGGCATCCAGATAGGCAAGTGGATCTGTTGGGTCAACATCAATCGCCTTTAAAAAGAGGTGCATGGCTGTGTCAAATGACCCAAGAGCTACATCGCAGCGTCCGAGGCAGATCCAAAACTGGGATATCTCTGGGGCTATGATTGTCAAGAAATAGCAGACGTCTCTGGCCTTTGCAAACGCTCTAGTTTCGATTAATTGACGAGCGACTTTATAGAATGCGTTCAAAGTATCTTCTGTAAATCCAAGTAACTGGTAGATGGAATTTCCGGCTTCGAGGGCCTTTATTAAGGCCTTAGGATCATCAAAAATCTTGAGTTTTTCCGGATCAATCTTGACTGCTTGTATGTGGAGCTCTGTCACCAGTACTCTATATCCATTTGAAAAGCTTCTTTGGAAAAACCGGAATGCGTGTGTCATCTTTTCGCGAAGCTGCCGTTCATACTCTGCAAAGGGCTCAAGATTTGACTGATGCGTTCTCTTTTCTCCTCTCACTGCAGCATCAAAATACTTTTTAAGCGCTGCATCGACACTCTTATCTGAAACTCTTTCTCGCTTGATCGCTCGTACCTTTTTGCGCATACCCAACTCCCCCATTTGACAAACCTTATTTTCATTCTATCAAAATAATATTTTAATTAAATAGTTTATTTGTCAATGATTGTGTTGCCTTACTCCAGCCTTCCAAGTCCCTTTTTCAGGCTCTTCAGAAACATCATCCTGAAGAGGAGAATCGAAAGGGCCAGAAAAAGCACATTCAGCAGCAGGCTGATCCAGAAAAAGCTCTGCGGGAAGGCGTGGCCATGCAGGATCTGGCGCATGCCTTCAAACACATAGGTAGTCGGCAGGCTCCAGGAAATGGTCTGTGCCCATGCAGGCAAGACCTGGATAGGGTAGAAGACTGCACTAAAGGGCGCAAAGAGGAAGGGCAGCATCCAGGCAAACATCTCCACCTTATGGCCCCAGTAGATAATCATGGCAGAAGACAAAAAGCCAATTGTCCAGCCAAAGATAAAGAGCAGCATGGCAAATGGGAGAAAGGCCCAGCCAAGGGCAAAGACATTGAGCGAGTAGAGTATGTAGACCATCATTCCCCCAAAAGCCACTGAAATGAGCAGTTTACAGGCGCCTAAGATTAGGCTGCCGCAGATCCACTCAGAAACGGTGAGAGGCGTTGAGAAGAGGTTGACGAGGTTTCTGTGCCAAAACTCCTGGAGCAGGTTGAAGGAGATCGAAAGAGAGCCGCGCCAGGTAATCTGCCAAAAGATCAGCGCTGTCATCAAGATAAGAGGGAGGTTACTCACCTCAGTCTGCTTCTGGATCCAGAGCGATGTCAGTCCCCAGAGCAGGATATCGACCAATGGCCAGTAAAAGAGATCGGACAACTGGCTAAAATCTTTGATGTTAAAATAGTAGCGAAAAAAAACGCCGCGGATTCTACTCGCATTCATTGGCTACTCCTTGCAACTTGGAGGAAAAAATCCTCTAAGGAGGGCTCTTCGATTTTGATATTAGCATAGGTCACCGATGCTCTGCTTAAACTGTCTAAGAAGGAAGGTATTTTCTCTTCATCGATCACAATTTCCACCGTTCGATGGTCGACAGTGTAGTGGAAACCCTCTTTACTCGCTATATCAAGCGTGCGCTTTAA
>JAFEGS010000091.1 GCA_018239705.1 Verrucomicrobiota bacterium
TTAAGTCATTTAGCACTAGAGGTTTTTAGGGCTAAAACGACAAAAACAACAAACGACCAAAAGGACAAAGGACACAAAAGACGAAAAGGACGAAAACGACTTAAACGACGAACAACGACCAAAACGACACAAACGACATAAAACGACCAAAACGACAAAAGGACTTGCAGCTTGTCGTTTTCGTCCTTTTGGTCGTTGTTCGTTTAAGTCCTTTTCGTCGTTTGTGTCCTTTGTGTCGTTTGTCCTTTTGGTCGTTATTTGTCGTTTGAACCACATGATTGACGAAAATATCAGCCTAGTATAGAATGAAATTATGACCATAGTCGTAGTCATAGGAGAAATTGAGCAATGGAAAAACAGAGCGAGCCTAAATATGTCTCTAAGGGTGTTCTAAAGGCTCACATGTTAGAATATTTTCGAGAAATTGAGCGCACAGGCAAAGAGCTTATCGTTACCGATCATCGCAAGCCTGTATTAAAAATAATTCCACTAGAGCGAAAGGCCCAAAGCACTGAATCAATATTTAAACCGTATCGAAAGCGAATTGTGTATCGCGAAGATATTACCACCCCCACCACCGATGAATGGGGAGAGGTCTAAGCCATGTTATTACTCGATACTTGTGCGCTGCTTTGGTGGACTCTCGATCCCAAAAAGCTTTCCAGTAAGGCACTAGACGCGTGTCAAAGGATGGAACGAAGTGAGGGGATCATCAGTGCTATCAGTATCTGGGAAATAGGAATAAAGATTAAAAATAACAAGCTCGATATCGGGATGCACATAGAGAAATACACCGAACTTCTCTATATGCTGGGGTACTTAAAAATCATCCCTGTCGACGAACAGATATGGATGCGAAACCTATCCTTGAACTGGAAACATCCCGATCCGGCAGATCGAACAATCGTTGCGACGGCCATGATACATCACGCCAGCATTGTAACTGCCGATGAAAACATAAGAAATTATTTCGAAAAACATATCTGGTAACGTAACTATCATCCTAAGGGCAATCCTGCGTACGTTGGGAATAGCGGATAATTGAAAAACCACCAGTTTACGCAGGATCGTTCCTTGCTCGACTGGACTGCATAGAAGACGTGGTTCATTTGCTCTGTAGTGATGGATGTCTCGTGAAAGCATACATACCTTAAGGTGAGAGGGAGAGACCAGGTTAAAAATCCGGCCGTGGAGATTGATTTACATCCAATGACATAGAGCCTCTCTAAGTATGGACAGCGGGTAAAAATATTGTGAAGCCCATCATTGGTGATGGTGGTGTATGAGACATCGATCTGTTTTGCTGTACGTGCAAATGGCAAGCACATAAAGGTCTCAGCAGAGATCTGATAACAATGGCGAAGATTAATCGTACACAGCTCTTGCTTTTTGGATAAAGCTTTGAACAGGGCGTGATCGCTTATCGTACGATAGGCCTCAAATGTATCGATAGTGAGTGGGTAGGTATCGGTATTCAAGTTAAATAAATTTTCCGAAGGGATGATCGTTAAAGAAATTTTTAAATAGGTTTGCGCCCTGTGGCGCGAGCTGTGGCTGCACCCACTCTTTTTTACGAAGCGGTTCCAGAGTGAGTACATTCCCGTAGTTGCTCGGGGTTCCGACCATAATTGTTTTACAAAAACGCTTTTTCATGGTGCCGGCGACAATGTCACGGTCCGGTGCCTCGGTAAATGCGACGACACATTTACAGTTCACTGTCAGCGTTGAGAGGGTATTCAGGAAGGTGATGAACTCAGGAGAAAAGAAGAGACATTCCTCACCTGTATAAGTGTATGTTATCGACGTCGCTTCAATGGGAAATAGTTCTCGAAAATCAGTATTGCCAAACCCTGGAAATGACCCAAAGAGAGTAGCTCCATTCTGTGCAGGTTTTTCTTCTTTTACGTTCTTGAGTCCGGGCAGCAGCAGGTGCAGATGCTTTAGCTGTTTTGCACGGGTAATGGCTGTAAATACCTCTTTGTAACCGGGAAGTTCAATAGCGATAGAAAGGGTCTTGAGGCTTGTAAACCGATGGATCAACGCCAGAAGCTGCTCGGTCGAGAGCTCTTGTTCAATACGGAGCCATTGAATTGATCGCTCTACTTTACTGGGCAGTAAAGAGAGCTGCCCCAGGCAGTTCATATCGTCCTTTGTTTCAATAGAAAAACCATCTATACATGTTTGTAGAAGTTTTGAAAAGCCGTTTTCTTGCCTTAATAAGTAGGCGTTTGACAGGGCAATGCGAATTCCATTGTCGGGGGAGGTTGTATAAGCGACCCTATTTTGCTCACAGACCTTTGTGACAAAAGAATGAATAAGCTCGTTTCGCTTTTTGTCTCTGATAGCCCCTTCAGGAGTTTCTTTTACAATAGTACCATTTATGAGCTGAATAAAATCATAGAAGGTATCGACGTGTTCTTTGGCATTTTCTGTGCAGGCAGCAGCGTTCATATGCGTCAGGCAGGCCAGACAGAGTTCATCGATCATCCAGCGGTCTGCAAGGAGGTAGAGAGCGGAGAGTGTTTTTACGGAGAGGTTTTCATCGAGCGTCTGGTAGAGGAGGTAGTGCTTGAGATGATCGACAACATGCGATGGAGCATTATCAAACGAGATTCCTGTAGATGGCTCCAGTTCGCTCGAGTATAAATTAGCAAGTATTGGGGAGTGGATCATTAAAAGGTCTCTATTGAACGTCTTTCCATTTTTGTCTGGGTCAGTACAGACGATCTCTTCTTTCCACTGCTCCGACTGAAATACCCCGCATGCTGCAAGTTTTCCTATCACTTTCAGTACAAGCTGCTTCGTCTCAGGCTTTGCCTGGATAATTTTTGTGCAGATCGGGATGAGCTTGATGCAGCGCGTTTTTGCATCATCGGGAAATAGGTCGGAGAGATTACTTTCAGATAGCGCAGTGAGGTATTTCTGAAGCTTATTGAAGTTACTGGCTTTGGCCTTTTCTTGCATCTTTGCTATTTGGTCGTGGGTGGGAAGGAAGCGATCTGGGTCGTTTATAGCATGAAAAATTGATTGTGTAGTTTCCATTGAAATATTCCTTATTATTTAAACAGGATAGTATTTTATAGCTTTGAGAAAATTGTAGCGAAGTATTCGCTTTATTTCAACTACCCGCATTTTTGAAAAAATTCCTTGCCTATAGTCTCTCTCTTTTGTACAGTGACGAGGTGGGTACAAAAGGGCAGACACATGTTTTCACCTGAAGAGTATACGATTATCTGCGCATGGCTGCCAAGACTTCTCGGCGCCATTTACCTCTTTGCCTTTTGGCCCTTTTTATTCCAGATGAGGGGACTGCTCGGTAACAAGGGCATCCTGCCTGTGAGTGACTATCTTGCGTGGATACGCCGCCTATGCCCCAAGAGCTGGTTTCGCGTGTGCCCAACCCTCTTTTGGCTTCGCTCAGACGATAGAGCCCTCATAGCAGTCGTTGTAGCAGGAATTGCCTGCTCTATCCTCCTCATACTCGGGCTCTTGCCATCACTCATGCTCCTTTTCTGCTGGATCCTCTACTGCTCTATTATCTCCATAGGACAGGATTTTTTGAGCTTTGGCTGGGAGCTCTTTTTGCAAGAGGTAGCACTAAATATTTTTCTTGTCAGTCTCTCTCCAACACCCAATATCATGGTCTGGCTGAGCATCAACTTTTTGCTCTTTCGGTTTTATCTCCAGTCGGGAGCCGTAAAGCTGCAAAGCAGGGATCCCAGCTGGCGCAACCTCACGGCAGTCGCCTACCACTACGAAAGCCAGCCCATAGCAAACCTCACGGCCTGGTATGTCCACAAGCTGCCTATGTGGTTCCATAAATGCTCCTGCGTGATTATGTATATAATCGAGATGGTGGTGCCTTTTTTGCTCTTTTTTACAGAAGATATGCGCCTTGTCGCCTGCGCCCTCTTTCTTTCGCTCCAGTTTTTCATCTACGCAACAGGCAACTTTTCCTACCTCAACCACCTGTCGGCCGTCTTTTCTCTGCTTCCCTTGAATAACAGGGTACTACACGCCTTTGGCTTTAGCCTGCCCGAGCAGGCGAGCAGCCCAGAAGTAGTAGAATATGCCCTTACAGTGGCAGGAAGCGTGCTTCTTGTTCTTCAGGCACTGCGGCTCTGGAACCACTTTTGGCCGACAAGGGCGCTCCACAGCTTTTTCAATGCACTTGGAAGCTGTCATATTGTGAACCGCTACGGCATCTTTGCCGTGATGACCTGCAGGCGCTTCGAAGTGGTGATAGAGGGTAGTGACGAGGGGATAGCCTGGAAGGAATATGACTTTTACCACAAGCCCACCGACCTCAAGCGCCGTCCGCGCAGGATTTCACCCTATCAGCCGCGCCTCGACTGGCAGGCCTGGTTTTTGCCCTTTCATAACTGTAGCGACCAGAGATGGTTTCAAAATTTCCTTGCCCATTTGCTGCAAGGAACGCCTGAAGTGCTGTCGCTCCTGCGCTATAATCCCTTTCCAGACAAACCGCCTCAATACGTCCGTGCTTTGATGTATGTCTACTCGTTTACCACCTTTGAGGAAAAAGAGAAGACAGGAGCCTGGTGGAAAAGAGAGTATGTCGGATTCTATAGCCCAGTTTTTAATTTAATTAAAAAACCAGATTCATTATAATAATAATAGGTAAAAAGGTGGAGGTATCATGAATCCAGTTGGTAAAAAAGATGATGTATTTAATGTAGGTTCACATTTAGCTCCTGCGGGAGACAAGAGCAAGCAGCCAGACAGCGCAGAAAGTACAGAGAAAATTGAGATTGATGGTATTGAGTTTGACATCGAGGCTATCGAGAAGGCTAACCAGGCTATACAAGAACTTGCTCGAAAAATAAAAGGATAAGCATAAATAACCACCACAGAGCCCACAAAGATCACAGAGATCATTGAATACTCTCTCTGTGATCTCTGTGGGCTCTGTGGTTATTTATGAAAATCAGTAAAATTTCCATTCAACAGTTTCTGGCACTTGGCACACTTCGTCACGACTTGAGAATATCTTGTTATCAGCGTGAATATGCTTTAGATTTGGTGCGATCAACATATCGAAATTGCAATTGACAACTGTAAGTGTTTCAGCTTTAGGGAAATGAAACTGCTTTACTCGATGGCATTCATAGAGTCCGCCGTATATCAGTTTTTGCGCATTGATCTCTTGTAAGCCATAGTCATAATCACAAATAACTTTCGTTGCTCTTTTCAAATCAAGTTTTTCTATCTTCTTACTATGGCTCG
>JAFEGS010000092.1 GCA_018239705.1 Verrucomicrobiota bacterium
AATCCGAGCATTTCTACATACTCATCAACATTTTTGAAGGTATGGTACGTAGCGGCTCGTTCCCAGAAATAGAAGAGCATCTCTACATAAACTTGTTGCATGCGTTTGCCATTTGTATAAATTGTACAAAGTCGAGTTAAAAGCATTAAAAGCAACCAGAGATGATATCCGAAAAAGAACATAGAACGCTATGTATGAATTACCGAACTAGTAGGGTGTGTGATTTAAGAGAATGTGTACACTTCCTCAGGAAAACGCGCGTAACAGGTCTGATGCCAGATAGAGCGGATAGCGATGCACGCCGGTTTGCTCATTTACCTGAAGGGTGTTTGCGCTGAAAATAACTCGGGATGGAGAGTGATATTTAGCTGCGAATATATGGAGGCTTTTTGCGTGCGTTACTCCTCCTGATTTTACCTCTATTGGGATTGCTTTCCCATCTGCCTGCAGTAAAAATTCGATCTCTGCAGTATTTTCTTGCCAGCTATAGAGCTGTTTTTGTCCACTGACGAGCAGTTCTTGCGCTACAAAATTTTCAGCAAAGTAGCCTTTGTATGATCCGTAATCTTGCGCAAGAATCTCTCTCGGTTCAAGATTACTTAATGCTCCTAAAATACCAATATCGAAGAGAAAAAGCTTAAAGGTATTTTCTTGTGAATAGGCAGAAAATGGGAGCTTACCTGAGTTTACTATGCGCGCTTTTATAATGAGTCCGGCCTTTTCTAGCCAGTCAATGGCTCCTGCTAACCGATCGTAGCGATTTAATCCGGCTACTGCGTCTTTAAAAATAAATTTTTTCGCAGATCCGTCTTGAGATTTGCCCAGCTGCTCAGGGACAGAATGCCAGAGGCGGTCAAGGTGCATAGCATTAATTTTTCCGGAATGCTTTGCCATGTCCGCCAGGTACATCACAATGATTTCATTTTGTAGCTTTCGAGAGGCTTTACAGGCTTCATACAGGTCATCTTTTGTTTGAGAGAAGGTCTGTACTACTTCAGGAAGTCCACCTGTGATAAAATACCATTTGAGCCTTTCCCACAAGTGTTCATGGACAAATTGAGGGATGTTTTTGGTAGATATGGCAGCGTCGTAGTAGGGGAGTGAGCGTTCATCACCAATTGCTTCTAAAAACTCTCTAAACGATAAGGGATACATTGAGAGGATATTTACCTTGCCAACCGGGAAAGAAACAGGTCCCAAATGCACTCCTAAAAGAGATCCCGCGCTACAGACGGCTATCTCAGGCATCTCTTCTTCGAAGTACTTTAAGCTTGTAAGTGCTCTTGGACACTCTTGGATTTCATCAAAGATCAAAAGATCGTTTTTTAGATCAATTGAGGTATCTGCATGGAAGGATAGTTTTTGCGTTACTGTTTTTGGGTCGATATCTCCAGCGAATGCACTGTGTAAGGCCTTGCTCTTCTCAAAATTGAAATAATGGCTTCTTGGGAAAAACCTGCGACCAAATTCCTGTAAAATATAGGTTTTGCCCACCTGTCTTGCGCCTCGCAAGATGAGTGGTTTTCGCTTCTTGTCCTCTTTCCAGTCCCTAAGGCTATTAAAAATTGATCGCTTCATAGTCTTGATTTTTGCACATAATGGCATTTTTTGGTACCAATTTTTGTCAAATTTGGCATTTTTTGTGAGCAAACAGGAGAATAACGAATAGGTTGCATAAAAATTGGGTGGTATGCCAGAATAGTTGTAATATACAACTATTTGGTGGTGCATGGAACATCTTGTGTGTGAAGAGGTTAACCAATTAAGGCAGGACGCAAGGAGCGTTGTGCGCGAACTGGGTCTACTCAATGATGCCTATTTTGAAATTGGAGTTACGCTGGCTGAGCGGCATCTTCTTATTGAACTCAATACGTGCCAAGCTCCGACGATGGGAGAGATAGCCGAACGCCTGCTTTTAGATAAATCCACCATCAGTCGTTTAGTTGCTAAGGCCGTCAAAAAGGGGTATGTCACCTGCTTCTCAGATGCACACGATAAGAGAAAGAAGTTTCTCTCTCTCTCAGAGCGAGGAAAAAGCGTGCTGGAGGCCTTTGAGCCAATTGCCTTTACGCAAACCAGAGAGGCACTCCTGATGCTGTCTCAAGGCCAAGTGGAGACGGTCTACAGGGGAGTTTCTCTCTATGCAGAGGGGCTCAAAAGAGCTCGTCTACAAGACCGCCAAAAGGCTGACGCTTTGCCAGCAAAAGTGGAAAGCTTACCAGAAATTACAGAGCAGCTACTGTCCCATGGGTATCTCTTAGAGGTTTTTGACTCGAAAGATGAGACTGGTCTTTATGAGATATTTCAGGAGGTGGTGAGTT
This sequence comes from Verrucomicrobiota bacterium, assembly GCA_018239705.1. Classification (GTDB taxonomy): domain Bacteria; phylum Chlamydiota; class Chlamydiia; order Chlamydiales; family FEN-1388; genus SZAS-6. The sequence goes on from JAFEGS010000092.1 coordinate 2,322, forward strand.
CCGGCTCCCAATTTATCATCGAGAATGCTTCCTTAGAGGAGTTTCGTAAACAGTTTTTTACTGATCACCTCTATGTTTGCCGATCATCCTCAGGAGATGTCGTGGGCGGTTTTTACATTAAGCCAAATTATTCGGGAAGAGCGAGCCATATTGCCAATGCAGCCTATATGGTACGCACGTCGCATCGAGGCAAGGGGCTTGGAGCTCTCCTTGTGAAAGCCTCTTTACATCTTGCAAAAGGCCTTGGGTTTGAGGCCATGCAGTTCAATATGGTATTGAGTGAAAATCGTATTGCTCTCAGGCTGTACAAAAAGCTTGGGTTTACGATTGTAGGAACCATTCCAGACGCTGTTCGAACTCTTGATGGCGGTCATCAAGAGGGGTATATTATGTATCGTAAATTAGGGGAAAGCTATGAGTGAAGAAAAGGCAGTTGTCTCTAAAGAAGAGACCTTCGATAAGTTAGAAATTCGACTAGGGCGTGTGTTGCAGGTGGAAGAGGAGCCAACTGCTCCAAAAAAGGCCTATAAACTGAAGGTCGATTTTGGAAAATTTGGTATTAGGACGAGTGTGGGAAGGTTCACCCAGCACGAGCCGGTTGAGTTAAAAGACAAACTTGTTTTAGGCGTCTTGAATTTTCCTCCAAGGCAGGTTGGAGAGACAATTTCAGATGTATTAATTCTGGGCGTGCAATATCCCAAAGCAGAAAGCGGGGAAGCCACCTACATCACCCCTGCAGCTGATGCGAAAATTGGAGGAAAGCTGTTTTAAGGCAGATGTTTAAGTGATACGACGAGCTGCTGTCCGACAGAGTGAATAAAGTTTTTCTCTTCGATGGTGAGGGGCCTGTCTTCCTTTGGGCGATAGGCAAAGACGCCTGCCACGTGTTTAAAGCCTTTAATTGGTAGGTAGAGATTTTTTGATGCGGGGAGGTTGGTTGTCGACCAGCCTGCCTCTGCTTCATTTTCAAAAGACCACAGAGCTGCCGCTTTTTCATTGTCATCGGTGAGTAAGCCTGATGAGGTCACGCAGGTGAGCTCTTTTCCTCCTGGGGGCTGAACGAAGAGCTCAAACGTTCCATGCATCAGCTTGCCTAAGCTGTCCGTAACAGTTTTGGTTGCCTCTTGTGCAGATGTTGCAGTGGCAATGCTACTCACAATATCGTACAGAGAGGTAACTGTCGCTTCTCTTGTGCTCAGCATTTCTTTTTCAACTCTTGCTCTATCGATCAAAGTTCCTGCAACAACGGCTGTTAAAAGATAGAGAGCAAGTATCATCTGATCTTCATCAGAGGGGATGTTAAAAGAGGATTTTTCCGGGATAAAGAAATACCACCATATGAAGGCATAGAGACAGCTTGAGAAATAGATAGGCCCTTTTCGTAAAAACATACTCAAAAAAAGAATACCAATTAAGAAGATAAAGCCAATGACTTTATAGCCGATGACGGGGTGTAGGAGGTAATTGACACCTGCCAGGAGCAAAATGGAGCCGGTGGCTATGAGATACTGCGAGTAGAGGATTTTGTGTTTCGGCTTTTCATAGGGCTTATCGATCTGTTCTTGTCTGATCACGTGGATATCGGTGTCGCTGGACTGGACGGCAAGCCTGTCTAGGATGGATGGTTTGGCAAGTATGTTGTAGAATAATTTTTGAGGAGATCTGCCGATAATAATCTGTGTGATATTTTTTTGCTGAGAGATCTTCTGAATAGCCTCTACAATATCGGGCGCCCTTGTGGTGATGACTTCAGCTCCAAGATCGCGTGCGAGGATGATATTTTTATCCAGCATGTGCGTATCTTTGTCGGTAAGCTCTCTTCCATCGTTAACATGCAGGGCAATCCACGGCGCATTGAGGATGAAGGCGAGCCTCTTTGTTGTTCTGATCAGCTTTTGAGAGTGGGGGCTATGGCTCACGGCAACGAGGAGCCGCTCTCGAGGCTTCCATTTTTGCCTCTCTACGATGGCCGACATTTCGTGCAGTTCATGGTCGACCTTTTCAGCGGCATAGCGCATGATGATCTCTCTGAGCGCTGTCAGGCGATCTTTTTGGAAAAAATTGTCGATGGCAACTCTTGATTGCCCTCCAAGGTAGACCTTGCCCTGATTGAGGCGTTTGATAAGCTCATCCGGAGAGAGGTCTATCAGCTTGATTGCAGAGGCCATTTCGATAACCAGGTCGGGCACTGTCTCTCTAATAGTAATGTTGGCGATGTTCTCAACGATATCTTTGAGGCTGTCGATGTGCTGTACATTGAGAGTTGTGTAGACATTGATGCCTTTGTCGAGTAGCTCTACGACGTCTTGCCACCGCTTGAGATGGCGCGATCCGGGTATGTTTGTATGAGCAAGCTCATCTACCAGCACAAGATGTGGCGCAAGAGAGAGGGTCTTTTCGAGGTCAAACTCTTTAAAGGTCTTTCCTTTGTAGGTTACTTGCCTTTCGGGGATGACTTGCAGGCCCTCCAGAAGGGCTGCCGTCTCATGACGTCCATGTGTTTCGACCGTTCCAATAACAACTTCATACCCTGCGTGTTTTAGCTCTTGTGCCTCTTCGAGCATCGCATAGGTCTTACCAACACCGGCCGACATGCCAAGAAATATTTTTAATTGACCTCTGTGCCTTTTCTCTTCTTCATTCGTGATGGCCTGCAGCAGCTCATCTGGAGTGCGTGTCTCTCTATCGTCCATATAACCTATCAATTCTATTGCACATATACTCAATGATGGTTTAGTCTGCCAGAGCATTCATGAGGAAATGAGTATGAAATCTCGATTTTTTAGTTTTATCTCTCTCTGCCTTATAGCGACAGTTCAGCTCCTTGCTACTCCTACATCACTTTTATGGACCAACTGTACAACCGACGTGCAGCCCACAGGCGTCC
>JAFEGS010000093.1 GCA_018239705.1 Verrucomicrobiota bacterium
TTAAGAATAGAGGCCTTTGACGAAGCAAGCTGGAAGCTCTGGACATCATCAGAAACAACACCATCTTCTGTGATCAGCTTTCTCACGCTCAAAATAGAAGAATTGTCATTGTCTCGATCTGTCTGAACCATGCCCTCGCCATCATACGTGTTTGCCATGACTGAGGTGTTCATAGGAAAATCAGGCATCAAACGATATGTAAGTGGAGTCTCCCAAACGCACTTGAGTGTCTCCATATCGTACGCCTGAAGATAGGGAAAAGCCTCTTTACCTTGCACCTGGCAATCATAGCTCTCAACAATCATCAAATCGCCTGCAATAATGATATTTTCTGTCTCATTGCATTGCAATTTGCACACAAAGTTTAGATTAGTATCGACTTCAAAAATAGTTTCAACCCCTAGACTAGCCATTTTATTCATAAGCCACTGACAATAAAAACTCGCTCTTTCATCTTTGTATATATCAAATTTATTATAAAGATCACCACAAGCTTGAGCAATTCCACGAATGCTTAGACGTTTGAACAGCCCTGTAAAACGGGCATCCAGCTCTTGTTTATTCAACTGAATGGTCTTGTCTTGCAACAAGAAATGGGATACGATGGAAGTAGAATACTTCAACGCATGGGTAAGAGAGCAGAGGCTCACTGAATCTTCAAGATGAGAAAAGGGAAATCCAGTCTCACAGATGCGTTTAAAGCCGCCTCAAATAAAGAAGACAACTATGATATCAAGTAATCCATTAATTCAAAAAGAGGCAATTTTCTCATCATGGGAAATGCTCTTGCATAGGAAATGCGACAAATGTATTTTGACGCCTGTCAAAAACACATCATAACAGGAGAACTTCATGATGAAACGCTCGCTTCTATTTGCTATAGCAACTTTACTCTGTTCCAACGCTGGAGCCGCTCCAGCGAAAGAGAGCCGCCGCCTGTCAACTGATATCATAGGCAAAGACATTGGGTACCCCGCAAGCCCCACTCCCTCAGGGCTAAACTGCATTGCTCCCCTCACTGAGCCAAATCTTGCCACTACACTGTATTACAATGCAGCGCTGCAGCCAGCCATTGCCGTGAATCCTCTCAATGGAAACAATGTCGTAGCAGCATGGCAACAGGATTGCACAGCAATCAATTCCTACTTTATTGTTGGCGAGAACTGGCCAGCAATGGACATAGGCATTGGCTACTCAAGTGATGGTGGAGCGACCTGGAACCGCACACTTGTACCCTTTCAAAATTGCAATGGTGGGTTCATACAAGGTGTAGGAGAGGCTAGCCTGGCTTACTCCGGCAATGGCAAAAAGGTATATTTAGCAACCAAATGTCAAAATATTTCCATGGATCCGAACACATCAAATCAAGCGGGCATTACGGTAACCGTTTCCTCAAATAATGGTGCAACCTGGTCCAACCCACACTGGATTTCAACATCATCAGCCCCTTTTCCAGCCGCTCCTGATCTCACGCCCTCTGTCTCAACGAGCAATATAAACAAAAATAATGCCTTTGTTGTATATGAATCAGTTAACCCAACCAGTGTCGTAGAGTTTAGCAAATCAACTGATGCGGGAAATTCATGGTCTGCGCATACACCTATTTATACTCCCAGCCTTGACCTAGGTGATGCAGATGCCCGCGCCTATTATCCCTCTCTTACTGAGCTGCCAAATGGCGATCTCTTGTGCTTTATGCACCGCTTTCATTATGCAACACCTTCTGATTTTTTATATGATATTGCCTGTATACGTTCCACCGATCAAGGTGCTACATGGGAAACACATGCCACACATATAACCAATGTCAATGCACCCTCAACATATACATGCGGTGTTGTCGATTCAGACCAGATGTGCTATACACAGGCAACTCTGCAAGGATATAAGACAGCTGTTAGCCAAATTAATAATCGTTTGTACGTCGTATTTCCCTATGTGTTTGGCAATGGATTACCTCAGATAGGTCTTTGCGTATCATGTGATAATGGCCATACCTGGTCAGCTCCAGCACAGGTAAATAGAACGCCAATCAGCGCACCAAATTCCCAAGCCTTTAATGCATCAGTAGCAGTCAACGATCACGGTCTTGTAGGTGTTCTGTATCATGATTTTCGCAATAGCCAAACATCTTGTCAGCCAGGAAATACTCTTGCAGATACATGGCTTGCAATATATGCAACACTGCCTACCTGCTCTGGTGGCAGCACAGGAGTAGGATTGAACTTTGTCAATGAAGTGAGGCTTTCTCCTACTTCTTACGTGATGGAGAATGGACCAGACTACAGCTACATTGGCCATTATTATGCAACAAACTCCGGCTATAACAGCCTTGTCGCATGTAACCATAATTTTTATGCAGCATATATCCAATCGTTTAATGGGCCTTTTTCTCCCCCTCAACCGATTTTCCAGACCCCTCCAACAATAGGAACACTTATCCTAGACAACAATAGAAGGACAACTCCCGTCTATAGTACCGTAAATGGAAATCAATTTACTGCAAACCCTTAAGTAAACTAAAAACAAGCGGGGAGCCATTAGGCTCCCCTTTACATTTATATCCAATTAAACAGCATCTGAAATAAAAATTTTTAACAGCAATTGTATAACGTTTAACTCCTTGCTTGCAAGAATAGTAGCATAATGCTATAATAATGATAGCGTTCAACAAGGGTGTAAGGTATGCATGCACGACAGACACAACAAACAAAAGATTTTCTTATCAGAAATATGCCGATTGCGCTGTTTGAGCAGCTCGAGCAATCTGCTAGAGAGCACAGGCGCAGCAACACGCAGGAGGCTATAGTGGCGATTGAGCAGGGACTTTCAGTGCGGCCGGCACCACTAAAACGGCCCCAGCGCCTAGAATTTTCAAAAAAAATCTCCAAAAAATTTGTTCTTGACGCAATCGTTGAGGGAAGAGAATGATTGTTGCTGACACAGTACTTATTGCTAGCTTCTTTCTTGAAATTGAAACATCCAAAGCAGCAGGGCTCGTTTACGATAAAGACCCGATTTGGATCTTTCCACCTATATGGAGAGAAGAGTATGCCAATGTCCTGGCTAAAATAGGGAGTAAAGATCCAACTAAATCTGCAGAGGAGCTGATTGCCCATTTTGAGTATACGCTGGCAGAGCTGAAGAATAATGAAAGAGAGGTACATCTCTCAGCTGTTCTAGGGTATGCTTTAAAATATGGCATCTCCGTTTACGACGCTCATTTTGTCAAGCTAGCAGAAGATCACGATATCATGCTCGTAACAGAAGATCGCGAAGTCCTTAAAAAATGCCCCCACAGAGCCGTCTCATTTCGCGATTTTGTATGATTATAGTGAACAGCCTTCATAGTAAGTAAAAATTTTTCTTTTCAAAAAGAGTCAAAAAGGGTACCTCTAGGATTTTATTAGGGGTTCCACATGGACAAAAATCAGCCGGAAAAGTCCTTTTTCAACCATCTACCCACAGCAAAGCAGTGGCATGCTATTGGCACCCACCCACATCACGGTATTGCCTTAGCTCTATCGTCAATAAGAAATCCATCAAGTTCCGGTATAGGTGAATATCTCGATCTCATCCCTCTTATCGACTGGTGTAAGTCGATCGGATTTGATGTCATACAGCTCCTTCCACTCAATGACTCAGGCGCAGATACAAGCCCCTACTCCGCCCATAGCGCCATGGCCCTCCATCCAATTTACCTCTCTCTTTCGCACCTTCCCTCTGTGGAACTCTTTCCCGCTCTTATTGAGGAAATAGAGAAGATCTGCCAATGTAATAGCTCACAACGAGTAAACTACAGCCAAGTGCTACACAATAAAGAGCAGTTCCTGCAACACTATTTTTCCCTCGCCTATCCCCTCATACATACATGGCCGGCCTATATCTCTTTTGTAGAACATAACTCCTGGGTTGAAGACTACGCCCTCTACAAGACCTTCAAAAACGTCTACGAAGAAAAACCGTGGTGGGAATGGCCTGATACCATAAAAGACGCGAACCCCTCCACGATAGAAGCGCTTAAAGCTACCTACCGCAAAGAAATTGATTTCCACATTTTTGTGCAATTCTGCTGCTTTGACCAATGGAGCATAGTACGAGAGACTGCTGACAAAGAGGGCCTCTATTTAAAGGGCGATATCCCCATTTTGATCAATAGAGATAGCGTCGATGTCTGGCTTCACCGAGCGCTCTTCATGCTCGACTACGCAGCTGGAGCCCCTCCGGACATGTATAACGAAGAGGGACAGTACTGGGGCTTTCCCATATATAATTGGGAAGCTATGGAAAAAGCAGGGTACCAATGGTGGCAAAGACGCCTGCAGCTGGCAGAAAAGCTCTACCACATCTTTCGCATCGACCATATTGTAGGCTTTTTTAAAATCTGGGCTATTCCGCTTGACCGGCCGGCAAAGGAGGGTTTTTTCCTCCCCAAAGATGAAACGCTTTGGATAGGCCAAGGGGAGAAAATTCTTCACATGATGATCAGTTGCTGCGGTATGCTTCCCATTGGCGAAGACCTCGGCGCCGTTCCGCCTACTGTCAGAGAGTGCCTGCAGCGATTGGGCATCTGTGGTACAAAAGTGTTGAGGTGGGAGCGAAAATGGGATGGCGATCAGTCGTTTATCAATACTGCCGACTACCAGCCGCTTAGCCTCTCCTGCGTCTCCACGCACGATTCTGAAACGCTCACCCAGTGGTGGAACAACCACCCTGATGAAGCAAGGCTCTTTGCTGCCTCCAAGGGCTGGAACTGCCCTCAAAAGCTCGATCCGGAGCTCCATAGGCTCATCCTTCAGGAATGCCACTCAAGTGGGAGTCTCTTCCACATTAACCTCCTTCAGGAGTATCTTGGAGTCTTCGAGGAGCTGGCTTGGGAAAACCCGGAAGATGAGCGAATCAATATCCCGGGCCTCGTGCTCGATCGCAACTGGACCTATCGCTTCCGTCCGACCCTCGAAGAGATCATCACGCACAAACCGCTTGCCCTATTAATGAAAAGCCTGAATCGGTAACTTTTTTGCAGCTTTAGCACCTAATCGGTCCTTTGTACTTAAATAAGTGCGTAGAGTTTCTCCCTGCTCGCTATCTGGATGATAGTGACCACTGAATAGTCGTACATGTAGAAGTTTACTATCTCGTATGTACATCTCTC
>JAFEGS010000094.1 GCA_018239705.1 Verrucomicrobiota bacterium
ATCTGCAAGATAGAGTTGCATCTTGTGTTTAAAGACTCTTGTGTTTTCGCAATGGGTTGAGCTGTCGCTTGAGGAGTGCTTGCGCCCCTTTTCAGCAACTACCTTCTGCAAAGGGAGAGGGCTCTTATCAGCCTTCTTTGCATAGCCTAAAGATGGGAGAAGTACCCCGAGAGCTGTGGCTCCAAGGCAAAACGCCTGTTTGATTGTAAAATTCATGCGTGCATATCCTTTCAATGTACGAGTTCATGCTTGTGTCTTCGTATATAGAAAAATTCAATATACGGTAAGACGGCCGTATCCTATCAACCATGTGAATTTAATTTCAATGAAGGATTAACAAAAACACCATGATAATGCCGACAGTGTCTTCTTGGGTATGGTATGAATTTTGAGTTGATTGGATTTTTGCTTGAGTGCTACAGTACCGCTCAATCAGCATAAGGAGACCATCTATGAACACAACATTAAAATTATTATTTTTGGCTCTCTTTCAGGTGGCCAATCTTTTTAGCATTCCCCAGTATCAAATCATCGATCTTGGGCTTCAACAGTATACATCCACCAAAGTGACAAGCATCAATGATAATGGGTGGGTTTCCGGGATCATCAAAGATGGTGGTTATACCTATATTTTTGTTTTAGATGAAAACAAAAATTTGGCGAAAAGAGCAGAGAAGATGTTTGTTCGTAGACCATTGATTAACAACAGCAATGAAGTTTTCGGCACCGTCATTGTCTGGACAGGCTCCGGTCAATGGGAGTTCGAAACAGATATGGTGTACAAGTGGACTAACCCTTTCAGCTATTTTCAGTGTCTCTATTTCCAGCATCTAGGACTTCCCTGGGAGCACTCTTGGGCATATGGGATCAACAAAGATGGTAACGTGTGGGATATTAATGAGCTGGGGCAAATCCTTGTGATGAATAGTACATCCCTAACAGAAGCTGAAGATGAACTATTTGAAAATAAAATATGGATCTATGAGGGAGATGATTTTTATAAAATCGAGGACAAAAATTTCACTGCCGGCTTCAAAATCAATAATGCTTCACAAGTGCTTGGAAGCACCGTTACAGGAAGCGTGTTAGACAAAAACAGAATGGATAAGGCGTCTGTCTACGACCACAAGGACAAGTCAATACGTATTTTTGACTTTCCTGACAGATCTGTGGGCACGGATATCAATGATAACGGTCAAGTCGTTGGAACATATTATGACCCTCAAGAAAAAATATTTGAAGGGTTTTTAGCAGACTTGTCCGGAAATATTACTAAGATCAGTAACTTTGAACCAGATGTTATCAGCAACAGAGGTGAGATCATCGGAACCTATATCTACGGCAAAAAGAAGGATCAGCTGGCACTATGGAAAGATGGCACCGTTACCGATCTCAAAGAGGTAGTGGATTTGGTCGACGACCAGGGAAACAAATGGGATTCGATTGACTCTATCGTTGCATGTAACAATGCTGGATACCTGATTGGCAATGGTACAATCAATGGCCACCGCCATGGATTTATCCTAGCGCCAATTCAAAAGTAGTCCTTTATATATTCTGAGGCAATCATGCAATTAGAACAGACATCGCAACAGTCTACTAATGACCCACTTCTAGCAGATCTTGGTGGTCTTAACATAGAGCACAAGGGGTATTCTCCCAATCCAATCTCTATGCTCACCACACTATGTACAAATAATGTATCGCTTCTTCCAGGCTCTCTTATAGACATGGAAAAGCAGCTTGGCTCTCATGGATTTTACGAATCGTCCGATGGCTCTTTTTCCTATAACCACGCGACATGCGTCCCGATTGCCTATTATCAGTATGAACATTCGGTGCGCCATCAAATGTGGCCGTGCGAGTTCGAAGTGAACATGGATCGAGGTGGCGTAGTAACAAGGCCCGATGGAAGTCTTGCTGCCTGTATTGCAGATGGAGCTGGTGGTGGCGGGTATTTCAGTGCCTTTGTAGCCCAGATGATAAGTGAGTATTGCTTGAAACGTTTTGCACTTGAACCGATGAAATTTATTGGAGATGCTGAGGCTGATAAGCGAACGGCTCAAAAGCTTATTGTTGAGTCTTGTGCTCATGTAGGCGTTCAATCTCCGGTAGGTCAGAATAACGGTTCATCAACGCTTCTTTTTGCTGAATGCGTGCCAATTGGGATCAGAGATGGCAAGGCAAGGTATCGCGTGCAGGTTGTATCGCTTGGTGATTGCGCAGCAATTCACATCAACTGCGAAACAAAAAAGGCCACTCAGCTCAACTCAATTAAGAGAGAGCTGAATGAACAAGGGAAACCAACGATAATGAGTACTGGGGGTCTTATCGGCACGCATTTTCGAGCTTTTGGTTTTGAGAACATCGATGCACATCTCTCCGAGGCTTCAGAAGATGATTATATAGTTTTAGTCACAGATGGGTTTACCGACAATGTACGAGAAGGCTATATCGAAGAAATGGTCCAGTTTGTCGCTTTCAACCCCTTTTTTGATCAGTCCTACACTGACCGTGAGAAATATCCTCGAGACTGGGAGCAAGGCGGCAATTGCAAGCTTCCTACTATGGAAGAAATCTCATGCTTTCTGATAACCTACGGCGGTACCTTGAACCCTATTTTTGAGCGTCCCACGGCTGCACAAATTACCAAACGGCTTGCAAACTATACTAGTCTTGTCACCGCTACCCTAAAGGTGGGACAAGAGCAGCTCTATAGCAAGTTATTGGAGGAAGGGAAGAAAGCGCAAGCACTGTTTGGTACGAACCAGATACAAGAGCCTAAACCGATCGAAGAAGATGTTAACGATCCTAAAACAGACGACTACATGATCATTACCATGTCGCCGTCGTGTCGATAAACACTTTTTATTTGACGGGCCGACGCTTTTATTGTTGACTTTTCTCGGGCTGTTCTCCATCATTTTGTGGCTTATAATCTCGTTAGAGAAAGGAGAGAGACAATGCAAGCGGCAGACTTTAAGCCTATGATAATTTGCAAAAATATTTTTGTTTGTGATGATGAAAATCAAGTTTTCTTTGATAAGGTAAAATCAGCGATAGAGATACTCTGGACACACGATACCGGTCGACGACTAATCAAGAAAATAAAGGATGGAACCCATCAGATTACAATCATATTTAACTCAAATAAAAACGAATGCATTGCACAAGATGTAGAAGGCTCAAAACAAACTGGAGTAGGATCTAGATCAACAATTTACATTAACTATAAAAAGCTAATTATTAGCCAATCTGATATTATTCATTATGGTAATGATGAAAAGAAAGTAGAGTACCCCTTTTGTATAAAAGTCGCACACCAGCTCATTTATGCATATCGCAATTCATATGGGAAAAGATCTAAGGAGTTTGAAGAACGCAAAATTCTTGGCTTTGAGCAATATAAGAAAGAGCCACCAAAAATTAGTGTGAATTCAATTCTTTTAGAACATGGCCTTCGTGTTCTTGCTTATACCGATGATACATTGAAACAGATAGAAATTGAGAGACAGGAAAAATTTTCCCCATCTAATTATCTAAATAAACCAGAATACAAAATAATGAAAACATCTCTTTCAGCTTTAGAACATACTTCCTCAAACTTTAATTCAAACAATTCTGGCGAATTTGAGTCTAGTCCTTTTAAGATAAATGCATCCTGTTCTATCAATAAGTTGTAATAAGTGGATCATGACTTGTTTCGGGATGTATCTGAGAGTAGATTTCTGACAATGCTGGCGACAACGTACAAATTTAATTGACAGAGATGTACGTCAGCATGGAAAGACTCTAGCTGCTCGATGTTTCAACTTAGCCGAACTACCCAACATTCTAACTTGGCTCTTACAAATATTAAAAATTGATTTACATATAGCTAAACGACTGATATAATTTCCTTAATAATTATGAGGTTTTTTTGCCATTTATTAGTAATCAAAATTGGAGTGATCTACTCGATCTCTTTAAACAGTGCATCGATACTACTAAACCGGTAGATGGAACGTTTATTAAGGAAAAATTAGATTCGTTGCCAGCGGACTGTGCTAATAAAATGTATGCGCAAATGTGCTTATGCAAAGGGATTGATGAAACAAACCCTACAAATCTGGCATCGTGCAAAAACGAAGTACCTCACCTGGGTTTGGCCATTCAAAATTTGGCCAATACAGCATTTGATCTCCTAGATCCAATCAAGAAGAAATCTATTTCAAGTCAATGGTATAGCTATCTCAATGGAGAGTCACTAGAAGGCGTCAAGATCTGGGATGCACATACCATATTTTTAATTAACACATTTATTACTCACGAAACGCACGGTATTCCCAATATTTCTAAAAAAGCTAGGCCTCAAAACGATAGAGTGCTTGCACACATCATGGCAGACGAATTTGGTCAAGGTTCAGAGCTTCAGGTTGCTCAGTCGCAGGAGATACTGAAATTCCTTTGCGAGTTTCTTGAAGATCGAAGTAGTGCTTCTTGTCCCTATGGAATTACTCCGGAAGTGCTTCAAGAGCTTAAAAATGCGCTTATCTTTTCTTTTGGTAAGCTTTCGCAATTTGTAGGTTCAGAATATATTCAAAAGGCCCATGATGTATTACTCCCTGTTCATCAGTGGGTCAAAGACAATAAACCGATCTACAAGAGAAATGATCTGGTTCAGATGGCTCCCAAGTTCTCTCCTCTTTTCGAATCATCAGCCGTAAATACGTGGGAAAAAGGTGCTTTACTTACCCCTCAGTCGCCGATTATAGGTAGCACTGGATCTGTCCAGAAGAAGGGATTTCTTCTTGAAGAAATGAAGAAGATGCTGTCGTTACCTCCGGCTGCAAAAGAAATCGATACAATACTAGACAACGTGCTTTCAAAGGTGACGCAAAGCTGGTTGGATGCATACGACTATGACAGCCACACAGCATTGAATATGCTGCTCTCCAAAATTCCCATCACATAGATCATTTATTGAGTGATTGGAGTGTCGGTTTTCATCTCTCAACTCCAGAAGAGGAGAAGGAATTTATACAAATTAGTACATGGCTGAAATCAGAGAAAGGCGAGTATTCCTTGACTGCCTATGATGAAGATGGTAGGAAGGACTTTCACATACAGAGGCGCTTCTATTCGGATGAACCTGACCTGTTTCGTCAAATT
>JAFEGS010000095.1 GCA_018239705.1 Verrucomicrobiota bacterium
GTGTATATCAAAAGAGGGCATGCTGCTATAGGGAAGCATGATCTCCTTGGCCTGCTTTCCTTCAAGCGAGAGCACGCCAAAAATGAGCTCTGCTTCATCCTGGTGCAGAAGCCCTTTACCGCTCTGGTTCTGGAGGATGTGTCTGAGCTCTTCGCTTGTTGGAGGCTTGCCTGCTTTCAAAAAGAAGAAGAGGAGCCTTGAGAGGAAGTTAGAGCCTTCAGTAATGACCAGACGAAAGGGGGTAGTGATCTTTTGCAGTATTTCGAGTGAGGGGGCGCTTGCAACGGCTAGTGGCTCATTGTGGAGTAGCCCTATATACTTTGGGAGGAGCTCTCCAAAGGTCAAGATCAACACAAGAGGCAAACCTACCTTTAAAATCCATCCACCAAACTGCTCAAAAAGGTCTGAAGAGACGTTTTGTAGCAAGACGTTTACGATGGTGTTGATCATGAAAATAGTAACGAGGAGGCTTGTCGATCGCTTGAGAAGGCGTGCCACTCTTCGCTTGCTTGGATCGCGACTCGAGCGGTAGCTTTTTATTCGGGAAGAGGAAAGGGAGAAGAAAGCGACTTCTGAGCAGGAACAAAAGGCAGATAGGAGTGTGAGTAGAGCTATAGCTAATCCATGATATATCATTGCTCTATCTCACTGGGAACATAGATTTTTTTATATCCTTCGGGAACGAGGCCAATATTTTTGATCAAGACAAGCTCAATCCAGGCGGGGTCGCTCTGGCTCGTTACCTGCAGTTTGAGCTCTGCTTGCAGCGCCCTTGCCTGCACCGTTTTTTGCCGCAAATCATCGGCCTGATGCTGAAACAGAGCAATCTCTTTTTCGAGCACCTTTGCTCCCTGCTCATAAATCCCAAGGCAGAGGATAGCAAGCCCTGCTACCCACCACCACTCAAAAAAAAGATCTGTTAGGCGCATCTTAAACCCTAGGGACTACAATGCCTACCTGATTCATATATTTGCCGTCTCTATCAGCATAGGTCACATCAGGAGCAGCTCCTTCAAAGAAGATGACCTGGGCAATGCCTTCGCCGGCATAGATTTTTGCAGGAAGCGGTGTTGTGTTGGAAATCTCAATCGTAACATAGCCTCTCCAGCCCGGCTCAAAAGGGGTTACATTGACAATGATCCCGCATCTGGCGTAGGTCGATTTGCCGATACAAAACGCAAGTACAGTGTCAGGAATGCGGAAATATTCGATACTTCGGGCGAGAGCAAAGGAATTTGGAGGGATGATGCACTCTGATGCATTTATGTCGACAAAGGCATCTGGGCGAAACTGCTTTGGATCGACGACGCTATTGTAGACGTTTGTGAAAACTTTAAACTCCTCGGCAACGCGTATGTCATACCCAAAGCTTGAAAGGCCATAGCTGACAACTTTATTGCCAGATTCATTGTAGCGGACCAGATGGTCGACGAAGGGTTCGATGATGCCGGCAGATAGCGCCTGCGAGCGGATCCAGTGATCAGGTTTTACCATGGTTGTTTCTCGTGGGTTTTGTTGTTTTGCCTAATGATACCTGCTACGCAAATTTATCGGAAGGCCTAGTCGGGCAAGGATATAGCGCAGTGCAAGAATGGGATGAGATACCAGCAGCTTGAGACAGGTAAAGTAGGTTATGCTTGTAATGTACTCACAGATAGGTTGCGGGAGGTCTTTCAGTGCTGCCTCAATCCATTCCTCGTGTAAAAAAAAGGTTATAATGGGGAGTTCATGTACCGGCCAGAAACGCACGTCAAGGCTCTCTTCCTGCGGGCTAGGCTCTTGGGAGTCGGCTACAGGAGAGCATTCGAAGACGAATGTGTCTCTGGTTAAACGATTTATGGGGAGCCACGTGCCAATTTTGCGGCGTATAGTGACTTTAAGTCCTGTCTCCTCAAACACTTCGCGAAGAGTAGCCTCTTCCGGGCTCTCTCCTGGATCGATACCTCCACCGGGCAAAACCCATAGTGGGACGTCCCTACGCTTAATCAGGAGGACCTTTTTGCGATCGGGAGAAAAAATAATTCCAATACCTGCTTCTTTCATAATGGCCGATATGATATACTACTTCTTACATTCTTGCCCAGGTGGTGAAATTGGCAGACACGCCAGACTTAGGATCTGGTGCCGTGAGGCGTGTAGGTTCGAGTCCTATCCTGGGCATTTTTCTTTTTCCATTAAATTAATGACAAACGACAAAAACGACAAACGACATGCTTTTGTCGTTTGAACTCGCCGTATTGACAAAAAACGAGTCGCGGAATACAACACTGACAACAGCAGCAGACACTCTATGACAGCTTCTTATACACCATCTTCAGTCCAGACACGGACCACTTTTCGCCAATTTGTTTACATGGCCGTGCCGCTCATGCTGGCGCTATGCTCGACCAGCCTTGTGGGCTTTTGCGATCGAGCTCTTTTAGCACAAAAGGCATTGACAGACCTTGGAGGGTACGTCAGTGGCTTTGTTTTGGTCTATTTTTTCCAAGTCCCTCTTATGCGACTGACAACTGTTGGGCAGGCTTTTGTAAGTTTTTATGACAGCAGCCTTGAGCGCCATCGAGTTGGTATTTCTGTTTGGCAGATGATCTGGCTCTCTCTTCTCTCCATTTTCATTGTCGTGCCTGTAGGCTATGCAGTGATGCCATTTGCATTTGGTGAAACCACTATTCAGGATTCTGCTACCAGCTATTTCACCTGGAGACTGTGGGGCATGTTTCTATTTCCTCTCCAGATGGCACTATCGGCCTTTTTTATTGGTCAAAAAAGGACAAAGGTCATACTTGTCACAACACTTGTGGCCCAGTGCCTTCATGTGGCGCTAGATTATATTCTTATTCCCTCATTGGGCGTTTTGGGAGCAGCAATAGCCTCGCTTGTTGATCAGTCACTTACCTGCTTTATCCTCTTTTTCCTCTTCTTGCAAAAAGAGCAAAGAGAGCTGTTTGGAACTGGTTGCTATCACCTTAACTGGAGCGTTTTTTGTACACAGATGCGCGCGAGCCTGCCTGTTGCGATTGCGCCGTTCATTAGCTCGTTTGCATGGGTCATTACCAGCCGCATTATGGCGCTCAATGGTGGGGACTATCTCATGGTCTTTTCCATAGGATCGACGCTGACAGTCTGCGTAACCTTTATCTCCGATGGGCTTTTGCAGGCAGTAGTTGCCTCAGTTTCAGGGGCGCTGGGTAAGAGCGATTTTTCTGCTATACGCAGGGTAGTCGTGCATGCGCTTAGCTTGCTGGCCATTACGATGCTTCTTCTGGCTATTCCCTATATCGTATACCCTCAGAGCCTGTTTTACCTGCTTTCTTTGAACCCTGAGGGAGAAGTACTTCGATGGACCTGCTACCTGTCGTGGCTCTATTTGCTTTGCCAAGGAATACAGTGGATTGGATATGGGCTGGTAACGGCCACAAGACAAACTTCATTTTTTATCTTTACAGGGCTTCTGCAGTGGGTGACAGCATTCCTGCCGATATGGATGACCATGTGGCTGTGGCAGTGTGATGCAGGGATCTTTTGGCTTCTTGTGTCAAGCAATGCCTTGATTATTGGACTGCTTTTCTACTGGAAGGGGCGCCGGCTCATGGGTTTCATAACTTTGCAGACTCAAGTCAAGCTTGCCAACAGCCAGCAGCCACACGACGCATACGCTTAAGCAGACAATAGCCAGATAGGGCGCTACACTGGTAAGGCTTCCGGCAGTGATGAAGAGAAACATCTGCTGGAAGAAGGCGCCGCCAGATTTTCCGAGACGTCCGCCAACGATCTCAACAGCTGCCTTTCCTTTACTTTTAGATTCAGGATCGAGCGGGATGTAGCACATCTCTTTCGTCGAGTCAACGAGAGAGTATTTGATCGATTTGGTCACCACAATCTGGAAAAAACCGACCCAGGCAGCAAGGAGCGTCGGTGTAATGCCAAAGAGGGTAAAAATAGAGGACTCAAGTTCGGTTTTAAAGGTAACGAGGGTAAAGAAAAAGAGCCCTGTGGATGCAATGACAAGAGGTGTCAAGGAGGCGCTGAAGTACCAGCCACAAAGCCTCACAATATTGGTGCCGATGATCATAAAGGCCACAGTTGTAAAGCCTGTGATCATCGAGACGCGGCCCATAAAGGCGCTATAGTCGTTTTGTGTGGCGTAGATGCTTCGCAGCTGTTCATGCCAAAGTCCCTCGATAACATTCTCTGAGATGCCATAGCAGATCACGATGAGCGCGATATACCCTAAATGTTTTGACTTACTGAGAAAGAGAAAGCTCTCTTTTAAAGAGGGTTTTGTTTTTGTTTTGTCATGTACGATGGTAGCGCTTACGTTATGGGTGCGAAAGATCCAGCGATGGATATAAATGATTGCCATTCCCGAGAGGAGAACTAAGCCCATGAGGTAGTTAAGGGTCGTTCCCCAAGGGTCTGCTCCATTGAGACTATGAGACTGTGCTTGTGAGAAGAAGGTGGTAGTGAGCCCGGCGAGTACTGGGGCAAAATTTGCTAAAAGCCCAAAAAGGGGATAGAAGCGCTTAGCCTCCTTCAGGGTAGCGATATCGTTGGCCAGCTGCCAGAAGAGAAGGGAGAGGATGACACTACCCCACAGCTCTGCCAGGACAAAAAAGAGAGCGTAGCTCCAGCAGCCGCAGACACTAAACAGCGTACTCCATCGAGGATAGAGAGAAGAGAGTGATTCGACCCATTCGCTTGAGGGGTGTAGCAGTTCCCGATTGGGGTAGATGCATGTTCCAAAAAGTCCAAAAAAGAGTAAAAATGGCCCTAATACGGCATAAAAGAGCTGCTGTCTCGTACAGAAGGTACTGAGTTTGGAGTAGATAAGTACGACAAGCAGTGCTCCTGGCACAGTCCCTATCAGCTTGATGAGGCTGAGAGCCTTTGCTCCTGCGGCGTAGACGATGAGCGTGTCCTTTGTGTCTCGCAAAATCTGGTAATTGAAGACGACAAAAAACATCATTAGCGAGAGGGGCAGGAACTTTTTCAGCTCGTGTAGGTGTATAGGAAAGAACCAGGCTCTTAACCCTCTAAATTCTTGCATAACCACTCTCGTCGCACCTCTTTTTCAATTCATCACACAGTATAGCACG
>JAFEGS010000096.1 GCA_018239705.1 Verrucomicrobiota bacterium
GTTGATATGTCCCTTTTATGTGCGTCGGGCAACGACTCGTGAGCGGCCCTTGTGGCCAATAATCACGTAGACTGCCTGTCCTTCATCGAGGGAAGGCTGTGGGCCCTGTACGACAGTTTTCAACTCGCCATTGTCGAGCTGGACGATATATTCAACGCCGTCTTGCGTCTTGAGTGCCTTTTCAGCAAAAGCACCGCCTACAGCTCCCGCAATCGCTCCACCAATAATAGCTACGTTGTTGCCGGTGCCTTTACCGATTTGTGAACCGACTAGGCCTCCGCCAATACCCCCACCAACTATTCCAAGGCCATTTTCCTGAAGACGTTCTTTGTCTTGTACAGTTATGTTGCGAGCGCTGATGATTATTCCAGGATAGCTCGAGCTTGCTTCGCCTACATGATCTGCGGCGTATACATCGGATGAGATTTGTCTTGCACAGCCTGTAAAGCAGCTGATGCCAACGATAGCAGCAAGGGCTGCTTTTGCCACAAATACGATCTGTTTTTTCATGTTATTTCTATTATTGCCAAGGTTAATGTTATTTCAGAAACCATTGTATATGAATGGTTTCTACCAATCAAGCAAAACTTTTACGGCCTTACCGCTCATCATTGCCTCAAAACCCTTTTGAAACTGTGCTGCCGGAAAGCGATGGGTAATAACAGGGGTGATGTCCAGCCCGCTTTGTAACAGATGAAGCTCCTTGTCCCAGGTACGAAAGATCTCTCGCCCATAAATGCCTTTGATAGTGAGCATCTTAAAGATTACAAGATCCCAGTCGATGGTGCCACCTGGAGGCAAAATGCCAAGCAGGCCAATGTTGCCGCCGGGCTGTATGTGCTGCAAAAGGTCGTTAAAGGCTGAAAAATTTCCTGACATCTCAAGGCCAACCCCAAAACCATTTTCCATGCCAAGCTGCAACATTGCCTCAGAGATGCTCTCCTTTGGCACACATACCGTAGTCGAGGCTCCCATCTTCTTGGCAAGATTTAAGCGATATTCATTGTGGTTGGTGAGTACGATGAACCTCGCTCCAGCGTGCCGTGCAATAGCTGCAGCCAGTATCCCAATTGGACCGGCACCTGTAATCAGCACATCTTCACCGGCAAGGTCAAACGAGAGGGCAGTGTGCACAGCATTTCCGAGGGGATCAAGTATGGCAGCTACATCGTCTGGTATGCTTTGCGGCAGCTTTACCACATTCGTTTCCGGCAAGACAAAATACTCTGCAAAGCAGCCCGGCACATGGTAGCCAACGCCCTTTATGTGTAGGCAAAGATGCCTCTGCCCATTTCTGCAGCTGATGCATGTACCGCAGGTAAGATGACCCTCGCCGCTTACACGATCGCCTACCTTGCACAGTGTCACCTTCGCTCCTACTTGGTCGACATATCCCATAAACTCATGGCCAATAATCAGAGGTGTTGGCACGTTTTTTTGTGCCCAGCTGTCCCAGTTGTAGATGTGTAGATCTGTCCCACATATGGCTGTTGTGTGGATTTTGATGCGTACTTCGTGTTCTTTCACTTGAGGAATAGGACACTCTTGGAAGACAAGACCGGGAGCCGGAGTCGGCTTTACAATTGCGTTCATCATGGCAATACCCCCAGTTCTTTACCCACCGCCACAAATGCCTCAATGGCCTTGTCTAGATCCTCTTTGGAGTGGGCAGCTGACATCTGTGTGCGAATGCGTGCCTTTCCGTGTGGCACAACAGGATAAAAAAAGCCGATGACGTAAATGCCGCGATCGAGCATCCGCGCAGCAAAGGTTTGAGCAAGGCCAGCATCTCCCAAGATGATGGGGATAATGGGATGATCGCCCCCAGTAAGCGTAAAGCCATATTCAGCCATCTTGGCTCTAAAGTAGCGGCTGTTTTCATGTAGCTTTTGTCTGAGCGACGCACCCTTTTCGATAAGATCGAGCGCGCTGCAGGATGCTGCAACTATGGCAGGCGCTACGCTGTTAGAAAAGAGATAGGGTCGTGAGCGCTGCCTCAGCATATCAATAATTTCTTTTCTTCCCGTAGTGTAGCCGCCCGATGCACCGCCGAGTGCCTTTCCAAGCGTACCTGTGATGATGTCCACTAGCTGTTGGACACCGCAATGCTCAGGCGTGCCGCGTCCATGCTGTCCCATAAGGCCTACAGCGTGGCAGTCGTCAACCATCACCATGGCATTGTATCTATCTGCAAGGCTGCAGATGCCTTTGAGGTCGGCAGTAATGCCGTCCATAGAAAAGACCCCATCGGAAGCGAGCGTCTGTAGCCTCGCGCAGTTTGGCCTCAAGGTCGGCCATGTCATTATTTTTGTAGCGGTAGCGTGCAGCTTTACAAAGGCGAATGCCATCGATGATGCTGGCGTGGTTGAGCTCGTCGCTGAAAATAGCATCTTCTGCGCCAAGTAGTGGCTCGAAGAGGCCTCCATTTGCATCAAAGCATGAGGAATAGAGAATGGTGTCCTCTGTCCCAAAAAATTGCGAAAGACGCCTTTCCAAGGTGTGGTGGATTGTCTGTGTGCCGCAAATAAAGCGCACGGAGGCGAGTCCAAAGCCCCAGGACTCGTAGCTCTCTTGCGCAGCTTTGATGACCTGTGCGTTGTTGGCAAGACCTAAGTAGTTGTTTGCACAAAAGTTTAGGACTTGCTTACCATCTGCAAGACGAATGTGAGGGGACTGAGGAGAGGCAATCTCTCTTTCAAGCTTGTAAAGCCCATCTATCTTGATCTGGGAAAGCTCTGACTGTAAAAACTCGATGTAGCGTCTGTCCATATCTGCATCTTCTTCAACGAGGATGTTTTTATCAAGTTTTTCTTATCATGCTTTTTTTCATGGCGCGAAAAGGCCAATTCGCGCCAAATACAGCACTTTTTTGTGGCGCGAAATCCTTTTCGCGCCATTCCTGCTCGAGTCTTTTTGAGGACATTAGGGCATTTTTCGACAGTTTTACCCGAGATAATGTTATAAATAATGACATAAAGTCGGAAAAATCATAGAATAAATATAGGTAGAGTGTTAATATACCTGACATTTTGGAGGGGCTCTTATGAAACGTGCTGTAGTTGCACAAAGAGTTAAAGAAGCGAGAGAAGGGTGTGGGCTTAATCAGACCGAGCTTGCTCATCGTCTTGGCTGGAAAAGTCATGCATCTATCGTAGCTATTGAACAGGGCGAAAAAGAGCTGAAAATGTGGGAGCTGCTTAAGATAGCCGAAGTTCTTAATATCGCTCCTGAATCGTTATACGGCGAACAACCGATAGGTCCATTGAGCTCGCCTCAAATTTTGTGGCGCCAAAAAGGGGCACAATCTGAGGCAGTTTGTCAGGAGGAACGACATATCTACCAGCATTGTGAGGATTATCGACTGCTTGAGAAATTAGTAGTCCAACCCTCTTTTCCTCTTCGAGAGCTATCAAAAAGAGATTTTAATGTTCAAACAGCCAATTTTGACACTGTGAATCGGTTGGCTGATGAATTGCATCGAGAGCTGAATTTAGGTGATTATCCTGCAGAGGTACTAGCTCGTCGGTTGGAAGAGGATTTTGGAGTTATCTTACTGAGTCGTCCACTAGAGAACGGTTCTGCCGCCTGTTTGCGTTCAGGCAGTGACATTGTGATAGTCACTAACAAGAATGACGTGCCATGGAGGCAAGTGTTCAGTTTGGCTCATGAACTATTTCACATAGTTACGTGGAGTGACTCGCTGATACAGGCCGTTCAAAGTAATGCAGCGTTGTTTCAAAAAAATGAGCAGTGGGCAGATGCATTTGCAGGGGCTTTATTGATGCCACAGCAGATGATTGAGCGCGATGTATATGGCAGAAAGCTAAGCTACTCGGTTGTTGTAGTAATGGCCAGAAAGTATGGTGTTTCAACCCAAGCTATGCTCTGGCGATTGTGCCACCTGCGGTTTTTGACGGTCAATGCGGTTCAAGCAACGCTTGAGGACCGCGAGTTTAATGAGTTTGATCGATCTACATATAAAGAAGCGTTTGAGTCGGCTCCTTCATTCGGTAATAGATTCTTGCGTCTGGCTTACCTTGTTTTTGAGAGCGGGAAAATATCCAAAAGCCGCTTGGCGCGGATGTTAGGAGTCAATTTACGAGACCTAGAACAGTACTTATCGACAAATGGATTTACGTTAACTGATGATAAAGAAATCGCCTCCTGTATTGGCTGATGCAGTCATTGTAATCGGTGCTCATGAGCAAATGTATTGGGAGTTCCTTTGCAACAGCTACAAGATAGGAATACCTGCAACAATTCTTGAGGACGAGGTCTTCTACTTTCAGCGGCAAGACCGTAAACATGGGCTGACTCCTTCTGAGTGGGTGAAGGAAGGCAAAGTAGCTCGGCTGGAAGCAGGATTAGAAGACTATGAGAAGCTTAATCATTTGTTGTCAAAAAACTTTATGGACACGCTTGATCCAGGTGAGCAGGAAGCCTTAGCATTACTTGGTTCTAGCAAGCATAAAGGTTATCTATTTTGCACAGCAGATAAAGCTGCCATACGAGCTTTGGGGGTTCTTGGATGGAGAGAGCGTGGTATATCGGTAGAGACGCTCCTTAAACGTGCTGGTAGATCTGAAGCGTTGCTTAAGCGACTGCCGTATCATTTTTCAGAAAAATGGTTCAATAATAGCCTTCAAGAAGGATTTGCTGAGAGACATCTCTGGTTGAATTAGGTAGGCTTCAAAGAATTGCTACTTCAGAAAAAGACCCATTTGCCACCTTTGTCGCACGAAAATAAGAGCATTACTGGAGGAATGAATGAGCAGGTCGCGCCGAAAGCCCTATTTCCGCGAAGAAAATAAGAAGCCTAAGAAAAAGGCAGCTAACAAAGCTGTCCGCAATTTTTCAGAGGATATTCTTGATGGGGCTCATTATCGTAAACTGTATGACAGCTATAATATTGACGATTTTGGTTGGTTAACAAAAGATCCTAGATTAGGGAGAAAATAGTTAAAAAAGTCCATATCGGAGCTGAAAGTCTTTAAAAAATTTATAGAAGGCTGCCCCAATCATCAAATAGCTTATTGATAATCAGGGACTTCAAGGTGATAATGGTCTGCTAGGAATTGAGAAA
>JAFEGS010000097.1 GCA_018239705.1 Verrucomicrobiota bacterium
CCAAGATCTATTACGCCTACCTGTTTGCGCCCATTATCGAGCTGCTTAAAGAGTATATTTTTCTCTTTGAGATCCCCATGCACAATGCCCGCCTCGTGTGCGGTATCCACCCCGAAAATGACCCCTTCCATAATCTCCAGCTCTTCCTCCAGCGACAAAGGGATGAATTTTTCTAAGTTTCCGTCTCCAAGCTCCATCACAGCCGAAATCCTTTCGAATTTGTCGTCCTTTGTTGGGTAGGTAAAATAGTAATGCAGCGGCCAGATACCGGGCTTTCCATTAAGCTCAGAATGGGTTTCCATCTCCTCGAGCTCTTCTTCTACCTTTTTAGGTGTTAGTTTTTGGCTTTTACTTATAGCCACTCGCTGAGCCGTTTTGCCATTGAGATCTATTGGTAGACGAGTAGCAGTTCGTATTTTTTTTGAAGCGCCTTTGTCAATTTTATGATTGTCGCCTATATGAACATGCTGGCCTTCCACAAAGACTGTTTTGTCGGTTTTTCCCTTCTTTGAAAAATAGGGTATGGTGTTTTCCTGGAGGCGCGGTACCTCGATTTCAATAAGAGCTGCGCACCTGAGCTGTTCTTTTTGCGATAATCCATGAAGCTTTGACGCGCTAGCTTGAGATACCTGATCGTAGCGTAGCATGAGCCGAGTGAATAACGGCCCCTTTTCTTGCCTTAACTCTTCAATTAATTTGCCGATTCTACTTTCTGGACAGTCATCTATTCTGCGTCGAAGCTCTTGCCCGATATCTCCCATCGGTACAACAGGCTTTGGCATCTCTTGCTTTAAGGCTTTAACGACACTGCTAATAGGTTTATATCCCTTCATCAAGTTCATCTTTGCAGCTTCATCAGCTACTCTTGTATGTATGTGGACAGTGTTTGTACTTTTGCCATCACATACGTGAAGCGTGTATGCTCCCTCCTTCTCCTTGTACAATCCATACCACTGCGCTTTATCGCCGTTAGGAAGCCTTTTTAGCGCCTGTAGTTCCTGCTCAAAAGAGCTTTTCTCCATTGTGAGCCTGTTTAATTGAGCCTCTTGACTGTCACATCGATCTTTAGCCTCTCTCAGTTTCAAATAATTGGACGGTTTTCCAAATCTATATGCAGAGGCTACCTCATCCATTGTAGCAAACGACCGCTCGAGTTCCGGGACATACAACTTGGCTGTTGTAGGATCAATAATAACTCTGTGAGATATGCCTGGAGCAAGGTCGCAAAGGAGGTATTCATTTTTCTCTGCAGAGCGAGGGTCTTGAGGCACAACCACCCAGCTGTTGGTATTTGGCTCGCTATTAAAAAATTTATTTAGATTATCAAAATCCTCTTTAGCTGTCTTTTCCCCAATATTTCGAAAGAAAGGCAGATGCTGGATTTCACTGCGTTTGTTTTCAACGCTTCGTGCGTTGCTCTCGATGATCTTATAGTTTTTTCCAAGGTTTTCGACTTTGCTTTGGCTGAGAAGCCTCTTTTCTAATGTCTCTCCCTCAAGACCAGATAGCAACTCAATAGATTCTTTTGATGTAGTGTCTAATTTTTTAGCTGTAATATTCTTCTCATCTACGTAGAGTAGGTAAAATAGCTCTTGGCCATTCGCAGATGGCTCTGAACAGATAGCATAGGTAACTTGCGGCAGCTGCCTTAAAACGACTGCGCGCTGTTTCAGCTCCTTTTCCACATACTCTTTTTTTCCACTGCCCTGTAGCTTAGCCAGCAGCTTCATTCGTGCATCTTTAAGCCCTTTCAGATCAGTGAGAGGGGTTAAGCGCAAGCCGGCGATTTTTTCTTGCAGCTGTTCGGCGCTGTCGCTGTCTGTAACCGGAAATGTTTTTTGTTCTATTCTGCCATTCTTGAGACAGGTAACTACGAGGTTATTACCCGATTGTGAGACAAGGTAGTGGTTATCTGCCATACTCCCCAGTATCTTGATATACCCCTCTAAGGCGATTTTTGGCTTTTCATTCCATAAATCTCCGCTTTCCTTTTTAAATGTCCCGATAGTTGCATCAATCGCTTTTTGCTTGGCTACTTCTGCTGCAATCTCTTCTCCCAGCTCTTTGAGCGACTTTGTATTCTTCAGGAAGGTATTTGAAAAGTCTTCAAAGGTATAGGTTTCAACTGTCTCGCCACTTACTTGTATCCGTCCGGTAGCCTGGACAGCTACTTTGTATGCTTTGGCATCATCGCCGTACCGTAAAAGACCCCAGGTCTTTTGGTGAATCACCATTTTGATGCCTTCAGCATCTTGTGAGATGGTAAAATACTCTTTTCCCGTCTCACACCTCTCTTGAGTTGTGATTCTCTCAGGCTTGTGAACGTCATCTCCTGACTCTAAAAACTTTTCTAGATTCTTTTCGAGTCTATCTTGGACAATTGCCTGCCGGTGAGAGAGGTACCCTTCAGCTCGCATATGGGCGATAAGCTCTTTCCCCAGTTTTGTCTCTCCCAAGTAGCAGCTTCCCTCCTTGAAAGTAACAGGGGCTGTTTTTGGCTCAAGGCCCACGCGTCGCTGTGAGACATAGAGCTGTCCTCTATCATCCTTCCACAAAAGAAAGCTATCCTGGTGCTTATTCAGTACCTTCTCAGCAGCATCTTGAGTCCTACAGTTCGATTCATCAGCAGCAATCACATTGTAGATATGATCTGAGGCTTCTAGTTGTTCTAGAAATTGCGAAAATGAATCAGCAACACGGCCCCCATACTTAATTCGACCATTAGGCTCAACAGTGATTCGATGGGAACCCATCAAGATAGTCCCTTTGGTACCATCCCCTTTGTCATAGCTCATGTAATGGCTACTAAAGAGAAAATCTTCGTTCGGCCCTCTTGATGTATCTGCTTTGCCTCGTAGATCCATCTCTGCTGCTGTTTCATGCCCACGAATTGGCCGTATCGTATAGGGCGTTGGCAGTATATCCAAAAAGGGATCAAAGATTTGGCTTAACTCATTGTCATCGCACCAGAAGGCGTGCTTTTGTATCTTCTGCATCTCTTCAAGCTGCTTATCTATCTCCCCTACTTCGTGCAGGCGAAGTAGGCTCGTTGATTCTTTGGCTACTTCCTTCAAGAATTCCTCTTTTGTTCTGTCGCTGAAGGTATTATCTCCAATGGTAAAGCTGTAGGACCTCTCCTTATCTGCACCCGGTACGTAGGGAAAATCTCGTATCTCGCCGCCTGGAAAGAGGACATGCAGCCTCTTTTGCACCCCATCATTCGAGAAGGCATAGGTGCCTGCTATTCTGTTTTCGCCATTGTTGATGCTCTTTGTAAAATGGTCGTAGAGCCCCGAGAGTCTATTTTTGGCCTCTTGTGGCGTACTGCCACTTGCCTCTACCAGCCTGTTAAGCCTGGCTGTTGCTCGATTGTGCACTGTAGCAGGCATCTCCATCAGACTCTCGAGATGCTTATCAATATGAGTAACTTTTTTCCCATGCAGCAGATCAAGTAGGTCCTGACAAAATGACTGCAGATCCTCTGGAACTTTATCTGACACCTTTTGAGGCAGCATTTCGCCTACTTTTTTGGCTGCTTCGGTTAGGATTTTTTTGAAATTATCTGCATTAATAGTATAATTTAAATTTTTATCTGCATAGGGCTGAAATTCCTTCATCGCAGCCTCGCCCACTTTCTTTGAAACCCCTAATACAATCAGTGCCTGCTTCAGATCAGTTTCATTGGCCACGAGCTTTCCTTCGCTAAAGGTTACGGCGAACTTCGCCTGCTTGGCCTTTACCTCTTTTACTAACAGGGCAATATTATTGACGGCAGCATAGTTATTTCTTGTTGCAAAGGCTTTTGCATCTTTTCCAATAAGAAACTCTCTTCCTTTGAACTTCACAATGGCCTTGCCTTCAAAGCAGCAGGCCCAAAGCCGCTCGACGCAGTTTAACCGGGAGGCATCATAGGCGCGTATACCTCTGTGATTACCCGCAACATCTATCTCTTTGAATATGTATTCTTGGCCTGGTCGTAATTCTGGCAGTGGATCTGATTGCATCTTGTACCTCTCTCAGCTTATCTTCATCTTATCAAATTATAATTTTATTTATATGCATTTTTTTTGGGGATTGTACTCGCTTTATCTTGCGCAAAAATGGCTTTTTCCATTTTTGCGCAGAATTGAAATAGACACAGGAGTATTCCAAGGCATTCCAGGCACAGGAAATTAGAACGAATTTTTGAAAAAATTAACCCAAAGGCGCTAAAGATTGGGATGGGAGTTTTCTTGAAAAGCATTGTTTGCAATGGTTTTCCCGGCTATAATCGTTTTTCGTTTTATTTTTTTAATAGGAGATATTGTTTATGCAATTCATTAACCTCACACCGCTTGACATCACTATTGGGCATATGGAAAATGAGCTTTTTTATGCCGATCAGGTATTCCCAAAGAGTGAAAAAGCAGCACGTGTTACAGAGGAGACAACCCCAGCTACTCCAATTGATGGTATTGCGGTAAATAACGTTAAACTCCTTGAAGTAGAAAACCTCCCGGAGCCACAAGAAGGGGTGCGATACATTGTCAGCATGCCTGTGCAGCAGTTTGCTACAGGGCGCAATGATCTAGTCTCTCCCTATTCAGAAAAGGCCGCTCGCAAGGGAAACGACATCCTTGGTGTACCGGCATTTGTGCGTTATACGGCACTTACAAAACAGCATGATGCCAAAGAGAAGACAGAGGCTCAATTCAGCAAATTTGTAAATATGACATTCCAGGATGTGACTATTCGCACAGGGAATGAGGAGAGAAAGATCCAAAAGTCTGGTACAGTGGTAAAGATACGAACAGAGGAAACTGATGTCGAAGAGCTGGGCGACTTCAAGTGCTATACCATACAATTTTGCGAAATAGAAAATCTTCCTGCACCACAAGAGGGTGTTATCTATATCGTTCCAATGCCGGTAGCACAAGCAGCGGCTGACAGGAACGATGTGTATGCTGCAGATACCGGTGCGAGCGCTATTCGTGATAACGGAAGGCTTGTAGCTTTCACTGCACTTGCTCGTTATGTCTAAATTACTACCACAGAGCCCACAGAGATCACAGAGAGGGGTATTTCTCACTCTGTGATCTCTG
>JAFEGS010000098.1 GCA_018239705.1 Verrucomicrobiota bacterium
ACATGGGGTCAAAGGCCCTTTAGCCAGGAAGAGTCAGCAGTTGATAATTACTGCATCTCCCTGCTTACCTTTGGAGAGGGGTATCACAACTATCACCATACCTTTGCAAATGACTATCGAAATGGCACTCGCTGGTATCATTTCGACCCAACAAAGTGGATGATCTGGACGCTCAATCGCCTTGGGCTTGCATCAGGCCTTAAGCGAGTCAACCAGTACCACGTAAAAGAGCGCCTCATTGCCGACCATAAGCAGGAATTGATGGAGCTACTTCAGCAGTCTGCAGTTCCTCAGAAAGAAGAGCTTTGCGAGACAGTGTCGAAAGCAAGCGAGCAGGTAACTGCCAAAATTTCTCAGGTGCGCGACTTAAGTGCAAAGTATGCGAGTACAAAAAAGAGCGGCTCTGTTACAAAAGCTGAGCTCAAGCAGTCGCATCTCGAGCTTAAGACGCTCCAGAAAAGCTGTAAGCATGACTGGAAGCAGTTTGAGCGGCTCTATGATAACATCATGAATCAGGTGAAGCGCGTCTCTCCGTCAGTACTAGCCGGCAGAGGTCACTAAAAAAATAATTACCACAGAGCCCGACGTCGTCGGGTTCTGCGGTAGATGAACGGGCATATTGAAATTGTGGAAATAGCTAAAGAGTTTTTCCGTTTTCTCGTCACTAATGGTTACGTACATTAATCTTCAAGTTCTCTCGAGGAGCAAAGAGGTGCCTCGGCCAGTGCTCGCAAGTTATTTTTTCAATCGAATCAGGAAGTTTATCAAAAGTCGACCCTGTTATTTTATGGTTGCCCTTAATCATTAGTACCTTCAGGTTCTTTAGACGAGCCATGGCTGCAATAGCCGTATCGTCAACATCACAACCCATACACTTTAATTTTTCAATCGAATCAGGGAGTCTATCAAAAGTTGATCCTGTTATTGAAGCTATCCGAGAAATGTCTAATTTCTTCAGGTTTTTCAGATGTGCCATGGCTGCTATGCCCTGATCGTCAATCATGCGGCAATTAGCACAATTAATTTTTTCAATCGAATGAGGAAGTCGTCCGAAAGTCAATCCTGATATTCCAGGATTATTTACAATATCTAGTTTCTTCAGATTTTTCAAATGGGCCATGGATGCAATAGCCGCATCATCAAGGCCACAAGATGCACAATCCAATCTCTCTATGGAATCAGGGAGCTTATTGAAGGTCGATCCTGTCACATGAGAGTGCTGAACTAATAATTCCTTCAGGTTTTTCAGATGTGCTATGGTTGCAATAGCTGCATCATCAAGTTGACTTTTATAAAAACACAGGTGTGCAATAGTACTCGGAAGCTGATCAAAACTAGTACCTTTTATATGAGACCTTCGAATAATATCAGAACGAAATGGTGCTGGGTCCATAACAGTTAATCTTTTTAAACTTAGCGCATCAATTGAAGTGATTATAAGGTCGGTTAAAAAATTTGATTCTCCATAAACAGTGATTGTTCGGACACATGGAAATGAGCGAAGTATCCTCCTTACCTCTCCACTTTCAGACTGATCTCTATGATTAACTTGAATATCAGTAACAGAGTTTTTTAGTTCATCTGTTAGATTATCAATGCTTGGGGCGTTTTTATCATAAGTTATCCAATCAATTGCCGAAAGACACTTCCGTGCTAAACAAGTAATTTTTAAGTTGTCTTGCACAAAGTGTGTAGCATTAATCAGGATTTCGGGGATGAAGCCATCACAGGTACTTGTTTTTCCGGGTTGAGAATCTGAGATCTCCCGGTGCTGACCCATGATTTTTCTGATTGCTCGTCCAACCATGCTATTTACCCACTCCTCACCTTTAAGGGAGCCCTTTACAAAGCTAGCTGAATGAAATAGCTTACATACTGTACGTAAATTTATGTAGTCTTTTTCTGAAAGCTCTTGAGAAATATGGCCCCATATCTCCTTAGGGAAACTTATTATTGCTTGTGTTTGTAAGCCCATATCTAGATCTCCTCTATTTCACTTTAACACTTTAACAGACCAGTGGGTCTAAAAACGACAATATTACTAGATTGATTAAATTTTTACAACTAGCCTACAGTGCAACAGAGGGAAGAGCTGTGAGATACAGTATCGAAGGTAAGCGAGAAGGTGACTGCCAAAATTTCTCAGGCAAGAGATTGACAGACCTCAGGCAGGGATATAAGAGAATAGTTGTATTTTTTTCTCCTGCCACCGAACACAACCTGATACCAGGTCCTTATTGTCCGACTATCCCGTTAAACTCATAGAAGAAGAGATATCCATTCCTGTCAATACCGTCCTGGATGCTGCTCTTATCGAAATGAGCATTTGTCGCTCCGTCGTTAAATTCTACAAGAATTGATTCGTCTTTTTTATTCTCTACTTGGTATGGAACAAAGGTGAGGTAATGTCCGTTTGATGTCTTTGGTCCACCGTGTTGGACAAGAGAAACGAGGCGGTAGCGGGCTTTTTGACCAGCAGGATCATCGGCGATAGGGAAGTCCATGAAGTCTGAAGGATGAACCCCCTGCTCTATTTTTCGCGCTATTCGCTTCCCTGCACTATCCCGTATTGGATTCCCTTTGGCATCTTCTTCAAAATAATATCTTTTTAGCCGTATGGGGAGAATATGAGGGATGCTATCTCCTTTCATTTGTACTGTTTGCACTGTGGGGATATGGCGTGCAGTCTTTATCGCTGTCAATGTGTTTGTAAGTGCTTTA
This sequence comes from Verrucomicrobiota bacterium, assembly GCA_018239705.1. GTDB lineage: Bacteria > Chlamydiota > Chlamydiia > Chlamydiales > FEN-1388 > SZAS-6. The sequence goes on from JAFEGS010000098.1 coordinate 2,722, forward strand.
TTCTCTTCATCAAGGGGTGAATGCTCATCCAGCTTTTGTTGTAGTGCGGTTTCTATTTGCACCCTTACCTCGTCTGAGTTATTGTCTTCATTGATTTTGTTTGCGGAAACTAACTGAGAGAGTTCGTAGTAAGGCACCTTCTGTTGGTGATTGCTGCTAATTTCCTTTCCGGTTGAAGACATACCTCTATCATCATTCCCACCCAAGGCTTTGAGGGGATGTGTGAGTGAGTTAGATCCGATTGAAAGCGGCATCTGATTATCTATTTCATCATTAGCTCTGAAAAAACAGAGCGGCACGCCGGACCCATCATAGTCAGCTATGTGGACTGCCGTCTTGAAGGTAAAGGGTCGATATCCCTGCTGGTCTAGGAGAAATTGGCAAAAATCAGCTGCATCCGCTTCATCAATTTCTCTTTCGAGGGCCCAGCCGTAGCTAATTGCTGTTTTTCGGAATGTACTGATTACTTTATCAGATACTTGTACACCGCTTTCTAGGGTCTTAAAGATTTGTCTTTGCTGCTGCGTTAAAAGGTTCTCATCGAGGCGCGGATCGTGCAGGTTGTCCTGATATTTTGGAAAGAAGCGTAGCGCTTGCAAGACAGAGGATATGTAACAGCAGGTATTAGGATTAATAATGCCCGCTCCGAAGATAGTAGCAGCTGTCCTCGATGTTGAGTTGGTTGTCTTCTTTAGGTCCTCGTACTTCTCATTAGATATGCTCATTACTCTTTCAGCTGCCCCAGGAAGGAGCTCATGAATATTATAATTGTCAAATAGAGGTTTCGTCACTTGCCCTGGCGGGGGTGCAGGAGGCTCTTTGTGCCTTGATAGAACTTTATAAGCGGCAGTGCCTACGCTGTTAATGGCCTGAAGTAACTTATTCAGAGCCAGTGTCAATGAGTCCCTGGCCTCTTCAGCGCTGTTGTTCAGATCACGCATAGTTTCGTTGAAGAGATGGACAATATAGTTAGCTGTATCATACACAACCCTAACAGCCCTTCCAATATACCACACAGCTGTTGTGGAGAATGATACATTGTCTACAGTCTGTTCAGGCTGTAGCTGCTCTAAACCGGTAATTGGTACTATTGTGTTTGCCATAACATTCACACTTTTATTGTCAACTTTTTTCTTTAAAATCACCTTCTGGCCGTGCTCTAAGGGCATCTCACCAAAAAGGGCTCACTTCAGAAACTGTACTGTATCTCTTTGACGAAATTAACGCAATATATTTTTTCACTTCTTTTCAATAAAAGTTTTTTCATCGGGGATAGTTAGTTCTGTACCCACTTTAAGTTGGTTACTATTACCGATGCGCTCTTTATTGGCAGTATAGATTTCTTTCCAGTATTTCGTGGTTCCGTAGAAACGAGTAGAAATTTTAGATAGAGAGTCGCCTCGCTGCACAACGTAGGTGCGAGAGGGCGCTGCCTGCTCAGTTTTTACAGGGGGAGCAGTATCGGCTACTGCCGCTGTTTGCACAGGTGGGACATAGCTGCTTTCAATCACGGGGACGATCGCTTCTTCCGGAAAGACAATCTCTGAAGGCGCCGGCTGTATTGCTGCAATCGGCTGCTTTTCAAGTTTGGTAAGTCGAGCGTCATGCTCTTGCAGCTTTGCCTCAATGGTAGCAAGGGCGGCCCCATACGTGGGCTCCGGTTTTTCAGCTACCGACTCTTCACCTTTAAAGGTAACGAGGAAAAGAAAGCAGAGGAGTAGCAGTGATGCTCCGGCGAGGGTGAAAACGAGTCTTCTGCGACTCATTTGAAATCGGGAATCGGAGAGGGCATCTTCTGTATTTGAACTTTGTGGGAAATCTTTTTGGTATTGCTCTAGCATACACACCTTCTCATTAAAACTATATTTTCCTCTACTTTACCCCGAAAGTGAATTTATTTGCCGTGAAAAAAAAGAGATTCGACCCAAAATATATCCAATACTTGCTCCAACCAGGTGGGCAGTATTGGCTATCCCAATTAAAAATGAGACATTTTCAAACACATCGAGGAGGAATGTGGCAAGCGAAAGCACAGCGAGTATGCCAATAAAAAAGCAGATAAAGGCAAAGGTAGTAGAGGACATTTGGTAGCCTTCCCAAGGCGCTATTTTCTGCCGAGCTCTGATATAGGTTACCATGCCGCAGACAACACCGGAAAAACCGATAAAGTTGGGCCCTGTCATGAGGTACTGCGCGGTATTTGAAGTAGCAGCGATGATGACGATGAAGAGGATGTACTTCCACGGCTTCATGCGAGCTTCGATCTGAAAACCAAGTACCAAGAGCCAGATCATATTAAAAAAGAGATGCAAAATATCGTTATGCAGAAAGATAGGG
>JAFEGS010000099.1 GCA_018239705.1 Verrucomicrobiota bacterium
ATCACCAATTGACAAGAGGGAGAATGTTCGCGCAGAATCACCAGCACTCATGCCCATCATAGCCATACCGATAATCAGACCGCCGATAATGTTGATGGTGGTGATAACGAGACCGGCGATAGCATCTCCCTTAACGAACTTCATCGCACCATCCATAGCACCATAGAGCTGGCTCTCTTTTTGCAGTGCGAGGCGACGCTCTCTACCCTGATTGGAGTCGATAAGCCCTGCGCGCATATCGGCGTCAATAGCCATCTGTTTACCCGGCATAGCGTCAAGCGTAAAGCGGGCGGCAACCTCAGCCACACGCTCAGCACCCTTAACAATAACGATAAACTGCACCATGGTGATGATCAAGAAGATCACACCTCCAACCACAAAGTTACCTCCAACGACGAAGTTTCCGAAGGCGAAGATGATCTCTCCGGCGTTTGCATGCAAAAGGATCTGCCTCGTAGCAGAGATGTTTAAACCAAGCCGAAAGAGCGTCGTAAAGAGAAGAAGAGAGGGGAAAATAGAGAGGTGCACGGCACTTGGGATATAGAGCGCAACCATGATCAGGGCAACAGACACTGTTAAGTTTGTAGCAATCAAATAGTCAATTGCCGTAGGGGGTAGAGGGATGATCAGCATACTGATGATACCGGTAAGCACAAGAGCTAAAACGACATCAGCTGAGCGCTGTACGTTTTCGAGAGAGCGGTCTCCTCCGAGCCTAGCGGTGACACCATCGAGAATTTGCCGTATCTTTAATAAAATATTCATAGCCTACAAGTTTTTCGTTTAGTTTGGTTACATTTGTAAAGTCGGTGTATTTGCCAAAGTGGCATCATCCTGAAGAGAGGCGATCCATCTAAGAATCTCTGCGAGAGCCTCATATGTCTCTTCAGGGACATATTCATACAATTTTCCCTCTTCCCACAGCTTATGCGCTAATGGGATATTGCGTACAATAGGAACTTTATGATCTTCGGCAATTTTTATGATTCTGTCTGCGATAAGGCCGCGCCCCATGGTGAGGATATAGGGAGCTGCGTCGTATTCTTTATCAAATCCAAGTGCAATTGCCAAGTGGGTAGGGTTAGTAACCACAGCCTTTGCTCGAGAAGCTGCCATACCGGGACCTTCACTATAGGCAATTTCGTGGGCAATCTGTTTTCGTTTACTCTTGATGAGAGGGTCTCCCTCTGTATCCTTGTATTCCTGCTTGACCTCAAATTTTTCCATCCGCATCTCTTTTTCGAAATTATGCTTTTGATAGGCAAGGTCAAATATAGCTATGACAACAAAGAAAATCCCTACTTTTATAATAACTTCGTAGAGGAAATGGACAAAGACCTGTGCGGAGGCCGCTACGGGAAGCTCCACTGTTTTTACTAAGACAGGAAGGCTGGACATCATCACCGTATATACCAGTATGGCAGCAATGAAAATTTTGAGCAGCGATTTCAGCAGCTCAACGAATGTTTTCATCTTAAACTTTGCCTTGAGGTTATCTACAGGGTTGAATTTCTTGATATCAAACTTGAAGACTTCGGGTGAAAAAACGGGACCTGTTGTAATAAACGTGACGAGGCATCCGGCTAGTGCTACAGTGAGCATGATCGGGATACTACAGATGAATATCACATAGAACGAATTCATGAACATCCCTGTAATTGTCGGCAGAAGATCAGGACCTGTGATCTCTTTGAAGGTTGTCAGCATCACTGAGCTCAGGTTGTTATAGAGGGAATCGGTCATCGCGAGGGTAACCATCATCGATACCACAAACGTAAAAGCTGCGGGAAAGTCCTGAGACTTTGCTATTTGCCCCTTACGCTTCGCATCGCGAAGCTTCTTTGGGGTCGCTTTTTCGGTTTTTTCGCCCATAGGTATACACCATTAAATACACAATATTGCAGCACAGTATAGGCCTTCTCTCGAAGGAAAGCAAGAACCTAACTATCCTATACTTTAATTCTATAATTTTTTCTTTAATAATAGAAGAAATATTTTATTTGCGTTTAGTTGGGTATCTCTGTAGAATGTGTGAGCAAAATTTCTACGAGAGTTACTATGTCAGCTTCAGGTCTTTCATGTGGGTTTGTGGGGCTACCCAATGTCGGAAAATCTACCCTTTTTAACGCCGTAACAGCAAGCCGGGCTCCGGCTGCCAACTATCCTTTCTGCACAATCGACCCGAATAGCGGCACCGTTGAGGTGATCGATCCGCGCCTTGAAATTCTTTCGAAAATGTCCAATAGCACGCGTATCATCTACGCTACGACAGAATTTGTCGATATCGCGGGTCTCGTAGAGGGAGCATCAAAGGGCGAAGGCCTGGGAAATGCCTTTTTGTCACACATTCGCGCAACCGATGCGATCGTTCACGTAGTCAGGTGCTTCGATTCTTCAGACGTTATTCACGTGAAAGGGCGTGTCGACCCCATCGAAGACATTGAAATTATCAACCTCGAGCTCATCTTGGCAGACCTTGCCTCGTGTGAAAATAGCCTGGCCAAAGTCGAAAAACAGCTTAAAACGAAAAAGGAGCTGCAGCCGGTAGCCGCTGCTCTTGCAAAAGTGAGAGATCACCTCAACAAGAATCTGCCTGTTCGCTCTCTTGTGTTGACATCCGAAGAAAAGGCGGCGCTTGAGCAGTACCCATTCCTGACGCAGAAAAAAATGCTCTATGCAGCCAATGTCTCAGAAGAGTCGCTGCCGTCGATGGAAAATGAATATGTCCAGAAGGTGAGAGAGTATGCGCACAAAGAGGGGTCTGAAGTTATTCCTATCTGTGCGAAGCTCGAAGAGGAGATTGCGCAGCTTCCGGCTTCTGAGAGGCAGGAATTTTTACAGTCGCTCGGTTTTGCTGAATCAGGACTGCAGCGCCTCGTCAAGAGTGCATTTGAGATGCTTGGTCTCCTTACCTTTATCACCACCGGTGAGATAGAGACGAGGGCGTGGACCATTACACAGGGTTCCACTGCCGTGGAGGCTGCCGGGAAGATCCACACCGATATCCAGAAGGGTTTTATCAGGGCAGAGGTGGTTACTTTTGATGATTTTGTCCATTATGATGGAAGAGTGGGAGCAAAAGCTGCAGGCAAGGCGCGAGCTGAAGGCCGCGAGTACATAGTGAAGGATGGAGATATTGTCCTCTTTTTGCACAGTAATTAGAGATCGCCAATGAGTAAAGAGATTATACGAGTGACTCATGAGTTAAGTGCAAGTGACAGACAAGCACTCAAAGAGGCCTACCGGATCTCGTATAAGAACTCCACCTGGACAGAGACACATCCTGAGATCAAGCAGTGGTACGATACTGAAGAGGGCAAAGAGTGGTGCGCCGACGCATGCGACTTTTACATGGACCTTGTCGGGAGTAAAAGCTGTGAGATGGCAGTTGCAAAGGATGTACGAGGGGATGAGATCATCGCAGCACTCTTTATTCTCAACGGAGAGAGCTTCTTTACCTGTGCTGATCTGCAGTCGCGACAGTTCATGGAAGGCATACTGAAGAAGGTATCAGCTATCCCTGAAAAGACCGTATATATTGGAGAGCTCTTTGTACATCCCAACTACAGAGGTTTGATTGGAGGTAGAGCCATCCGTAAGATGGTCTTGGCCTTGTACGCCAAGATGGGTTCGTATGGCTGTCAGCACATCGTCGCATGGACGCTGGACAGGGCCGAAAACATTGCGATGTACAGGAAAATTGGCCTTAAGGAGATCCCCGGCGTGGAAAATGAGAAGGGTATTGATCTCTTTCGGCCGAAAGTGAGCGATCGAAATCAATACACAAAATCTACAAAATGGCCTGCTGTGTACTTATCAGCAGGCGTTGATCAATTGCTTAGCTGTTTTCTTGGATCACCTGTCTGATACCTTTAGGTAAAGAAAACAGATTGCGGTGTGTCTCTCCATCATAGTGATTGAGTTTGTTTGAGAGGTTACGCTTGTCTAGGATGGAATCTACTGTCTCGCTTGACAATTTCGTGCATATCGGCTGGTTCGAGGCAAAGGCAAATCCCCACATTGCGACAAAGGAAGGGATATAGGCGCCGCCTGTCTCTACGCAAGGAAATACCTGCTTTAAATTGCTGATAATAGACAGATGGCCTTCCATTTCCGGAAATAGCTGCATTGCCTGGAGAGCGAGAATGCCGTTTTGAGACAAGATTTTCTTGACCGAGGCGTAAAATTTGGGGCTATAGAGCTCAGTAACCGGGCTATCTTTGACCAGCTTATCGCAGATGTCTATGTAGATCACATCAAATTTTTCATTTGTCTTTTCAACGAATTCTTTACCGCACATAATGAGAAGCTCTGTTTTTGGATGATCAAAGGTGCCTTGATGCCATTCCGGAAGGTGCTGTTTTACAGCTTGTATGACATCGCCATCGATGTCAACGAGCACCAGGCGCTCTACAGAGGGGTGTTTTAAGATTTCGCGGGCAGTAGCACCTTCACCGGCCCCGATAACAAGTACTGATTTGGGATTGGGGTGGGCTACCATTGCAGGGTGAATAAAGCTTTCGTGATAGATATGCTCATCTATTTGCGCAGACTGCACCTCTCCATCAATCAACAGTACTTTTCCAAAGTTTTTGGTGTCAATAACGGTATACTCTTGAAAAGGGCTGCGGCCGTTAGCCAGGACTTTTGTTACGTGTACAAAACAGAGCTCTTCTTCTGCTTGCTGATAAAAATCTAGATACCAAAGGTTTTCTTGGGTGGCTATATTTTTACCGGAATCGAGCTGTTTTAGGGAAAAGGTGGAGGCTTGTGGGGTATCAGATCCGATGTAAAAGGGTGTTGTGTTTGCCAAAAGAGTGGTGGATAAAGCAGTTGATGCCATAAAGGGAATAATTTTTTTGAAAATATTCATGGAATGTCCTTGAGAGAATGGTTGAAATTGTGTATTTAGAGTGACGATGCCACTTTTTGGCGTTTTTGGTCAAGTTATGTTAAAACTGCGAGGTTTAAACGACAAACGACCAAAACGACAAACGACACAAAAGACGAAAAGGACGAAAACG
>JAFEGS010000009.1 GCA_018239705.1 Verrucomicrobiota bacterium
GATGCCAGGCCCACTCGTGGTGCCGGAAACCTCACAGTTTTTGATTATGCAGCTTTGTACATTATCGAAGAATACACCGCCACTCTGAGCGCCATCAATGAGGCAGTTTTCAATATCGATCGCAAAGGGGGCTGTGGGGAGGCCTTCTGTTCCATCGCAGTAGATGCCATATGCAGCACTATTCCGAATGACACAGTTTAGTACTTTAATGTCGCTAGGTGCAGAGCCATTAGTGTTGATGATATGCACACTACCATTTGCATCGACGACACAGGTTTCAAGCAGGACTCCTTGCGCTGACCCAATGAAAACAGGATCAAACCCGGGTGCTGCCAGTGGACTATTAAACGTGCAGTCTCTCACAATCGTATCAGTGACTGCTGCTGTAGGGTCAGATGCCGCAATGCCAAGCAGGTTGAATGCGTTGCTACTTGCTCCTTGGAACAGGCAATCTTCCACAAGAAGTCCTTGCGTGTTCAGAGCAAGGAGTGCTGTAGCTCCTACTTGTGCAAATCTACAGTTTTGGATCGCAGCGTTCACAACGGGTTTCGTAGGAGCGAAGGGAGCTCCGAGCACAATACCACTGAAAGAGAGGTTAGAAAAGTCGCAGTCCGCTATCTCAACGTTTGATACTGGGCTGTTGAGCGGGGCTACACCAACTGTGATAATGCCGGCATTACTAAAGCGACACTTATGGATGGAAAGGTCTTGTCCTCCGGATTGAATAAGGATCTCAGCATTTGGTATTTGATCAAAATCACAGCTCTCTATTGTCAGACCCTGGAAGGTGGTGCTATCTGGTACGAATATCCCTTTAGATCCCTGCCCAGAGAATGCACAGCTGCTAAAGAGTACATCTGTGCAATTGCTCATGCTGGCGCCATTATTGGTGGAGAGCAAAGAGAGATTTTTAAAGGAGGCATAGCTCACGCCGGAGAGAAGGACTGCATTGCTGTTGACGTTTGTCGAAGGTGCGACTGTCTGTATGGTGCCATTGTGTACCGATAGATTTGTGACATTTGCAGCAAAGATACCGGCAATCGTAGGGCTGAGAGTGATAACATGATTTGCGAGGTCAATGTCAACATTGTTTGCATATACCCTGATAGCAGCTTTTGTAGTATCATTTTGCAAATCGACATCTTTGTGAAGGCAGTAAAAACCACTTTTTCTGATTGTATAGGGCAGCTTGTGGATAACATGTACCTTTCTGCAGTCGTCAGAAGATGAGTCAGAGCTGGAACTTTTGTTGCTGTGATGCTGCTGGTGCGTGCCACAGCGGTCTAGTCTGCTTTGCAGCAGCTTTATGGCCTCGCGCTCTCCTTTACTCATGCCTTTCTGGTCTTGAATGATGCTTTCAAGAGCAGCTACAGCACTGTCTACCTGCTTTTGTGTGACAGTTCTAGCCTTTAGGGCATGTCTTGTCTCTCGTGCCATCTGTATGGCAGCATGTAGGGCTTTATCTTTTACTTTATCTCGTACGTAGGCAGACACGTTGTCGATTGCATCTCTTAGCTTCTGGTCCAGTGTATTGGCGCTTGCCATACGGAGATCGTGCTGCTTTCGTAGCCCATGTTCCTTCAGGAGCTCGGGAATTTCCTGTTTTTTAGCGATTTTTCCAAGCTTTGGCAATTGTACTGCTTTGGCCTCTAGAAGGTTGGTGCTAGGCGTGGCTATTGTAGCTGCTAAAAGCGATAAGGTTAGATAGCAGCTTTTGGAAAATAGACGCATATAATTCTCCATTGTTAGTCGTTATTTATGGGCAGCAGAGGTTGCCGCCGGCTACAGGAGTGCCTCCCGGAGCGACAACAAGCCCAGCAGGAATTCCAACGCAGCTTTGTATGCCATTGTTGCATGCTGAATTGTCGTAAAACTCAACGAGTGCCCCGCTATTATTGATACCGTTTCCGCCGTTGCGAGAGACCGCATTGTTCTTCACAGTAACTCCACTCGATGCAATGAAGATACCATCGCCCCCGTTATCGGTCACAGTATTGTCAATGACGTTGTTAGAAGGGCTTATTGCATCGATGGCGATCCCTTGAGCTGCATTGTTTACTATGGTGTTGTTCAGGATCGTGATAGACTGAGAGCCATCGCTAACAGAGATGCCAGGACCGCTTGTGGTGCCGGTGATAATACTGTTTTTGATTGTGCAGCTTTGAGCGCTATCGAAAAATACTCCTGCAAAGGTATGGCCGTCAATGAGGCAAGAATCAATCTCAATTGCAAAGGGGGATGTGGGGTCGACTTGTATCCCATCGCAGTAGATACCATATGAGGCACTATTGCGAATGATGCAACTGCGCACTTTGATGTCACTACTTGCAGTAGCGTTATTGGCGTTTATGATGTGCACATTTGCAGGAAAGAAGTCTATAAATGGAGCAGGATTTGCATCGATGATACAGCTGTCGATGAGGATGCCCTGAGCTGATGCAATGAGGATAGTATCAAAACCAGGCGCTGCCTGTGGGCTGCTAAAGGTAGAGTTCCTTACCACTACGTCAGCGACTGTTACTGTAGGATCGCCGGCAGCAACCAGCAGCAGAGCGTCCGCATTGTTACTTGCGGCCTGGAAGGTGCAGTCTTCAATGATAAGACCTTGACCGTTGAAAAGAGAGACTGCTGCATCTGATGATTGAGCAAATTGGCAGTTTCGTATCTGGGTATTCAGCGTGGTGCCTCCTAGTCCAATGCCGTAAACGGTATTAAAGAAGTTGCAGTTCGATATCTCGAGGTTTGTGAGCTCGCCTTCAAATACCCCAAAAGAGATAGCGGCGCCGGTAAACGAACAGCTGCGGAGGGTGACGTCTTGGCCATTAGAATTTATGCCAATATGGAAGAGTGTTGGTCCAAAATCACACCTCTCTATTGTGAGCCCCTGAAAGTTGGTTCCTGTATCCACTCGCATTGCTTCATACCCCTGACCTGCAAAGGCACAATTGCTGAAGAGGACATCAATGCAATTGCTCATGTCGACACCGGTAAAGGTGTTCTTCAAAATAAGATCCTGAAAGGTGGCGTCAGTTACTCCGCTCAAGAGGATTGCATTGCTATTTTCATTGGCAGAAGTATGTGCCGACTGTATGGTCCCACCGTGTACACGCAAATTATTGACGTCTGAGGCAAAGATACCGCTGGTTGAGGCACTGAGGGTAATGACATGGTTTGAGAGGTCGATGTCGACATTGTCTGCTTCAACCGTGATCGCAGCATCGGTCGTGTTGCATTCGAGCCGTACATTCTTTGCAAGGCAGTAAAAACCACTTTTTGAGATTGTTACGGGAAGCTCGCAGATGGCAATCGGTTCTTTACAGGCAGTACAGTTGGTTGCATTTTTAAGAGCTTTTGGGCTATTGTGCGCTTTTGCTTTTTTCGTCTGTAGAAGGTCTGGAGTTCTTTGAATCTTAGCAGGGGTATTGGCAGGTGGGAACTGTAGCGTCTTTGCCTCGAGAGGATAGTGGGCTACTGTAGCCGCTATAATTGCCGCGTGCAGGCTCAAGCTTTTGAAAAATGGACTCATCTGATACTCCTGGGTATAAGCTGTCTTTATAATTTTAAATGTATTTTTTAGCAATAACGGAAATTTTAGTTGTTTTTTTCTTTCACGAAAAGATTTCACCAGTGATGATTAAAGCTAATACAACAGATGGATGAGGGAATGGGTCTAAAGAAGATAGAAATTTTTGGTTTTAAGTCTTTTGCTGAAAAGACAACGATTCACGTTAATGAACTTTTAAATGCGATTGTTGGGCCCAACGGCTGCGGCAAGTCAAACATTGTCGATGCTGTGCTCTGGGTGCTTGGAGAGCAGTCGGCGAGAGTCTTGCGCGGCTGTAAAATGCAGGATGTCATCTTTGCAGGAACTGAGAAGAGAAAGGCCGTAGAGATGGCCGAGGTGACGCTTACCTTTTGCAATGCTGATCAATTTTTACAGACGCCCTACGAAGAGGTAGCTATTACAAGGCGCCTTTTCCGCGATGGAGAATCGGAATACCTCATCAACAAGAAAACAGCCCGTCTGAGAGATGTGCAGGAGCTATTTGTGCACACAGGTATCGGCAAAGAGGCCTTTGCGGTTATTGGCCAGGGAAGAGTAGCAGAGCTGATTGGCCAATCGCCCCAAGAGCGACGAGTACTTCTGGAGGAAGTTTCGGGGATTTCGCACTTTTTGCAAAAACGAAAAGAGAGCCAAAAAAAACTAGAGCTTGCTGAGCAGAACCTGGCTCGTGCGCAAGATATCTATGTAGAGGTCGAGGCGCAGAAGAGCACACTGGAAAAGCAGGCCCACGAGGCAAGAAAGTTCCAGCAGCAGCGAACAAAGCTCCACGATCTGGAACAGGTTATCTGCTCTAAGCGCTACCATGCACAAAAGGAGCTGCATAGTAAGCTCACGCATGCAATTGGAGGGCTTGATGAGGAGATCCAAGAGGCTGACAAGCAAGAGAAAACACTATCTGAAACACTTGGCAGCAAAAAGAAAAGCCTGCAGGAGTGGCGTACAGCTCAGTCGGAACGAGAGGCTGAGATCCACCGAGTCAAAAATAGGATCTCTCTTACTCAAAAAGATCTCGAACTTGCCAAAGACCAGCAGAATTCACTTCGCGCAAGCCAGTCTCGATCTGCAAAAGAAATTTTTTCTTATCAAGAGAGCCTGCAGCAGTTTCTCGTTAAAAGCAAAGAAATTGCAGAAAACCTCTCTTTCTTAGAAAAGGAGCTTGAAGAGCAGCAAAAGGCAAAAGAGCAGGCTGAGAAGCTCAGTAGGCATTCCGCACTTGCAAGAGATGCCAAAGAGGCCCAGCTTAAGGAGCTGACAAGCGCTCGATTTCGCGCCTCTAGTCAAGCACAGGCGCTTGAAAATGAGATGGCTAAGAGCCACCTGACAGCAGGGGTGTCACAGGAGAAAATAGCCGATCTTCACATGCGAGTAGAGCAGGCTCAAAAAGAGCTTGAGCTCCAATCAGCCGAAAGTGGGAAGAAAAAAGCGGAGCTGGAGAGCTGGATTGCAGCGGTTGAAGAGAAGAAGAAGCTTCTCGACAAGGTGCGCTCAGACCTACAAGAACGAGAAAAGGAAATTGAAGGGCTGAAAAGAGCGCAAGAAGAGCTTCGAGGCAGATTTGTAGAGACGCAAACAAAGCAGAAGCTCCTTGAAAAGCTGGAAAATGATCTAGAGGGGTATACGCTTGCAGGGAAGGCGCTACTGAAAGAGTCCAAAAAACCGACCTCTCCCCTTTTTGAAAAGGTCTTTCCCCTCACCGATTTTATTCAAGAAGAGGTCGATTTCGTAGATCGTCTCTATGATACCACTCTTGTGGTGCATACTATTGATGATCTTGAACAGGCGCTTCTTCTCTCGGAACAGATGAAGGCAAAAGAGCTGTCGATTATATGCCTGGAGCTGCTTGGCATTACTGAACAGACGCTTTGTAGCCATCTTCTGGAGGCTGCAGTAGTAGTTGAGAGTTTGAAAGATGCAAAAAAGCAGTTAAAAAAAGGAGCCGGGAAGCCGTTGTGGCTACTTCCAGGGCTTTTTATTGACACGCAAGGGGTTCTTCACACAAGCGGAAAAAGTGGCCGCAGCCTTTTCAAACAGAAAAAGGAGCTTCAAGAGCTACAAGCCGAGATAGTGCGTATCAATGAAGAGATGAGTCGCTTGCAGCAAAAACGCGGCACTGTCGAGCAAAAACGGGAAGCTCTCATTTCGCAAAGGCAGGAACTCGATGAGGAGATGAGGCGAGCTGATATGCAGGTTGTCTCCTGCAATTTCCAGCTGCAGAGTATAGAAAAACAGAAAAACATAGCTCGAGATGCAGTTGAAAAGCAGAAAGGCGAAATTGTTCTCTTAGAAAAGTCGCTGCTCTCTTTACGTGAGTCGCTTCAAATGAAGGAGCGTGCACTTTTGGAGGCAAAAGAGGCACTAAAGAGCCAAGAAGAGTCGCTTGTAACGTGTGAAAAAGAGCTCGATGCACATAAAAAGGAATATGCATCTGCCTTTGAAGAGAAACAGAAGATGGCCGACTTCTACGAACAAAAACGGCGCTCACTCCATGAGCAGCGCCATGCCCTTGAGCTTGTGACTGTGCAAGAGACTACCGATAAAAAGCGCTATGAACAGCTCAGGCAGCAGCAAGAGGAGAGAAAATCACGACTAGAGGCACTTGAAAAGCAGGAGACCGATTTAAAAAATAAGTTTACTGAGATCGAAGCCTCATTTGCAGCCCTTCGCGCTGCAAAGCAAGGTGCGGAAGGAGAGGGGCCAGCGCTCGAAAAGGAAATTACCACCCTCGAAGAGCATCTCTATGGACTTCGGAAGACAAAAGAGACAGCGCTCACTGCGGCCTCATCTGCCAGAGCGCAAATAGCCCATGTGACTCTTGAGCTTGCACAAAGCGAAGAGGCGCTAAAGGCCTATCCGCATGCTCTGAAAGATGAAATGTCTGATAGCTCTATTGAAGAGCTCGAAAAGCAGTGCCGACTCTTGCGAAATGCGATAGAGAGGACTAAAGGCGTCAATTTAATGGCTATCGAGGAGCATGAAGCAGTGCTGCAAAGACATACGCTTTTGCAAGAGCAGCTTGAGGATTTACGGCGTGCCAAGCTCGAGCTTGTACAGATTATCCAAGGCCTTGAAAAAGAGAGTAAAAAGGCCTTTTCAAAGACCTATACAGCGGTAAAAGAGGCATTTCAGCACAATTTTGAAACGCTCTTTAACGGTGGGAAGGCCGATCTTATTTTGACTGAAGGCCAAGACTTTTTGCATGCTGGGATAGAGATTATGGTCCAGCCGCCAGGAAAGCAGACGAGGTCGATGCAGCTCCTCTCAGGGGGAGAAAAGAGCCTTACGGCTATTGCGCTTTTATTTGCCTGCTTCCAGCTGCGGCCGGCACCCTTTTGTATTCTGGACGAAGTGGATGCTGCGCTTGATGAGACAAACGTGGAGCGTTTTGGCCGCCTTGTCCGCATATTTGCAGAGAAGAGCCAGTTTCTCCTCATCACGCACAATAAGCGCACGATGGGGATAGCTGATGCCTTGATTGGTGTTTCGATGCAAGAAAAGGGCGTCTCGCAGATTATTGCCATAGACTTTGAGCGGCGATCTGCGCAGACGAAAGCACCATTAGTTACGGTTTAGGCAGGTACATTATGAAAATCGTAGTTGGTGTGCCTAAAGAGGTCAAAGATTCAGAATATCGCGTAGGGGCAACTCCTGCCGTAGTCAAGATGCTTGTGGATGCAGGGCATAAGGTGCTCGTAGAGTCGAAGGCGGGAAGCCAGATTGGCTATTCAGATGCCATGTATGCTGCAGCCGGAGCGCACATTGCCACACATGCTGCGGATGTCTATCAGGCCGATATGGTTGTGAAGGTAAAAGAGCCGCAGCCGAGTGAATATGGCCTGCTTCGTAAGGGGCAGCTGCTTTTTGCTTATCTGCACTTGGCTCCCGATCCTCAGCTGACACAGGCGTTGATTGATGCAGGCGTAGTCGCTATCGCCTATGAGACGGTGACAGATGCTGAGGGTAGACTCCCTCTTCTTACCCCTATGAGTGAGATTGCAGGAAAAATCTCTATTCAGGCAGGTGCCACTGCGCTACAGATTGCAAATGGCGGTAAGGGAGTGCTCCTTGGCGGCGTACCGGGAGTAACTCCAGGCAAGGTGATCGTTATTGGTGCAGGAGCTGCAGGAACTGAAGCTGCCCGAGTAGCAGTTGGCTTTGGGGCCGATGTCACAGTACTTGACACCAATCTCAGCAGAATCAGAGCACTCGATGCGCTCTATGGGCCAAGGCTCAAAACGCTTGTCTCTCACAGCGCAGCTTTAGATGAGCTCTTACCAACTGCCGATCTCGTTATAGGAGCTGTTCTTATTCCTGGCAAACTGGCTCCTAGACTTATTACAAGAGAGCATCTGAAGATGATGACTCCCGGGACAGTGATTGTCGATATTTCTATCGATCAGGGAGGCTGCTGTGAGACGTCGCGTCCGACATCGCATTCTGAGCCAACCTATTTGGTAGATGGTATTTGTCACTATTGCGTCACAAATATGCCAGGTGCATGCGCACGGACTGCTACAGAGGCGCTTAACAATGCGACCATGCGCTATACGCTTCTATTGGCCAATAGGGGCTACAAAGATGCTCTTAGAGAAGATAAGGGCTTAAGAACCGGCCTTAACGTGTGTAACGGTCAGGTCACTCACGAGTCAGTAGCTCATGATTTATCATACGATTATCACCCCCCTGAGGAAATGATTTAATGCAATATCCCGATTTTTTAGAACCTTGGAGATCAGCTGGTAGACCCCTTTCCAAAAGAATTGGTGATGTGCTTTTTTCTGGACCCACCTATCAGATTGAAATTAAAGATACTCTGCAGTCGTTCTGGGTATTCTTACAGCTTAGCGACGACTATTCTGTAAAAGATATTTTTTGTAGCTGCGATGAGTCCACTGAGAGAGGATCATGTGCCCATATGGCAGCTGCCTACCTCTTTGTAGCTGAGGGCGATATTCCCTTGCATGTGCGCTTTGAATCGAGCTATTGGAATCGATTATTTCTCGCAGTTCATGAAAAATGTGGGGCGAGAAAGCCCGCATTCAAGGAGGTGGGAGATGGGTTTGAGTGCCTTTGTGAGGGAGCGTCTCTCTTTAAGGCAGTAGCTACAAAGAAAGGGATGGGAAGGCTCTCTCTACTTCTAGCGCCAAAAGCAGAAGAGACAGAAGAGACCTCTATAAAATTTTCCAATCTGACAGATGAGGAGCTCGAACGCTGGCGGCAAGGAAGACCCTCGCAGCAGCTTCGCTATGAGCTTTCCCCTCTTTCAGATCTTGCAAAGTGGCTCTTTCTCGAAGTGACAAAAGGTCAATTTTATCAGCTCTCCCTTGTAGAGGAAAATGCGGTCATCGATGTGACTGAATTTTCTTTAACTATTCCAGATGCCCCATCTCTAAAGCCTGTAGGTGCAGCAAGCCCACCTACAGCCATTCAATTTGATCCTAAAGCGGGAAAGTTCCAGTTCACAGCTGATGAGAAGCTGCAAAACGTCGCAGACGTTTCGCAATTTCTCGATAGCTTTTCATCTTTTCTTGAGATACCCATACATACTGATCCGGTCGTCCCGACCTATCACCTCTATGTTGACCCGGAGAAAAGGCTTCACATTGATGCCTGCCTGTTTGAAAAGGGCGATTTGTCGTCCAAAAATGCCCATGTGTGGGGCAGATGGGCCTATCTTCCTGCACGAGGGCTGGAGCGTATAGAAGAGCTTAAGTTTCCCTCAGTAAACCATATCGTCACTCCGGAAGAGCTATCTGAGTTTCTCACCTCTCATCGCTACTGGCTAAGCCTTTTCCCGGGCTTTTCTGTCCATACCACCAAGATGCAAGAGGAGATCGTCTATGAGGTCGAATCGGGCGCTCTTGTCTTTCGCTCGGTGCGTCAGAAATCGCACGAGACCAAAGAGCAGATCGACTTCGATGAATGGACCTATGTTGTGGGCGATGGCTTTTATGTGAAGCTTACGCGAGCAGATGTGCATGCCCTTCCTCTTGATAAGCCAATTGCGCGCCATATGGTGGCGGATTTCATCCGTCGCCACCTCGAAACACTCAAGAGCACACCGCGATTTTTTACGAGTGAGTGTCCAATCAAGGAGATTGGGCTCTCTATCCAGCTTCGGCGAAAAGGGGAGATTGAAATCTTACCGGAGTATGAGTGGTTTTCAGAAGAGGACAAAAAAGGGGCCATTTTTTACGACGAATTCATTTTTGTTCGACATAAGGGCTTTTACCGCCTCCCTCCGACGCTTCGCCCTCTTCACTTTACACGTACGATCACAGCTGATGATCCACAGGTGTGGAGCGCCTTTTTTCTTGAGCAGCTGCCACGCCTCAAAGAAGAGTATTCCTGTACAGTCGATAAGAGGCTAGAGAAGGCAGATGCGCTCGCTTTGCACGTGGCTCCAATCGAACAAGCGCAAGAACAAAAGCAGGGAAAAGAAGCGCTTTCAGACTATCTTTTGGACATCTTTTGGCGTACAGACAAGGGCAAAATACAGGCGCACGATCTTCTCACCGCTAAAAAAAACCAAGAGCGCTTTCTTCCTACCGATGCAGGGCTTATTGACCTTACAGATGAGCGTTTTCACTGGCTCGAGACCTTAAAGGAACGAAGAGAAAAGCGAAAAAGTAAAACCTCCAAACAGCCCTCGTGGCGCCTTTTTCCTGCCGATTTTCTTCGCGTACAGGCCTATGATACCATTCACGTTGAGACCTCTGCAGTCATAAAAGAGACCTTTACACAGATGCTTGAGAAGCTTCTTGTACAGGTGCCTTTTGACCCTCCTAATCTTGAGACCTTTAACTGCACACTTCGCCCCTATCAGCGCCACGGTGTCGACTGGCTCTGGTTTCTCTATCAAAATAGTCTCTCAGGGCTTCTATGCGATGACATGGGCGTGGGGAAGACCCACCAGGCCATGGGTCTTATGGATGCGATTTATAATCATCGCAAAAATGAGGGTAAAAGAAGCCTTTTTATCATCGTCTGTCCAACCAGCTTGGTCTATCACTGGGAAGACAAGGTGAGTCACTTTTTGCCAAAGCTTCGCGTCAATGCCTATGTGGGCACCGATCGCTGCCTGGAGGGCGATGATTTTGATGTGGTACTGACAACCTATGGCATCTTGAGAAATGAGAGCGCGCAGATTCGACGCTTATGCTTTGACGCCGCCTTTTTCGATGAGCTCCAGATTGCAAAAAACCATGTCAGTCAGGTGCATGGAGCCCTTTTACAGGTACAGGCGCACATGAAAGTGGGCCTTACCGGTACGCCTATTGAAAACCAGTTGCGAGAGCTGAAAGCACTTTTCGATATTGTCCTGCCAGGTTATATGCCGCAAGACTCCGACTTTCGAGAGTTCTTTGTGAGGCCAATAGAGAAGATGGAAAATCCGGGTAGAAGGGTACTTCTTTCTCGTTTTGTACGGCCCTTTATCCTAAGACGGCGGAAGGCGGACGTCTTGCCCGATCTTCCGGAGAAGATAGAGGAGATCTACTTTACAGAGCTGGTAGGTGAGCAAAAACATCTCTATAGAAACGTGGCCGGGTCTCAAGCAACACCGCTCATCCAGCAGCTGCGAGATGAATCGCTTCCCATCCCCTACATGCATATTTTTGCGCTTCTTTCATCGCTCAAACAGATCTGTAATCACCCTGCTGCCTACCTCAAGGATGCGGAAAATTATGAGTGCTATGAGTCGGGCAAGTGGGAAAGCTTTGTGGAGCTTTTAGAGGAGGCGCAAGAGAGCGAACAGAAGGTTGTTGTCTTCTCCCAATACCTGACTATGCTCGACATTATGGAGCTGCACCTGAAAAAGAAGAAAATTGGCTACGCACAGATTCGAGGTCAGACAAAAAATCGTGCAGATGAGGTGGGCCGTTTTCAGAAAGACCCTGCCTGCATGGTCTTTCTCGGCTCCCTGCAGGCCGCAGGTCTCGGTATTGACCTTACGGCCGCCTCTATTGTTATTCACTACGATCGCTGGTGGAACCCGGCTAGGGAAAATCAGGCAACAGATCGGGTCC